>JACZTA010000316.1 GCA_022573915.1 Bacteroidota bacterium
GGTGAGCTATGATGAGAAACTTAGTAAAAGAGGCGTGGAGCACAAAGTGAATGGATATTCACTCTACGAAAACTATGAAACTCTTGATTTGTTTGTTACACTGTATTTTCAAGATGATGAAATTCAAACGGTAACAAAAACAGATGCAGAAAGAGCTATTGACAAATTGGGTAAATTCTTTAGAAATGCTATTTACAAGGACTATAAAAATGAAATCGAAGAATCATCACAAATTTTTGACCTTTCTCATACCTTAGCTGAGGTGCCTGAAGTCAAAGAATTTCTGGCAAGAGTTAACATATTTTTAATAACAAACGGAACGGTTAAGTCGGACATCAAGTTCTCCGAAACGATAGCCGGATATTCAGTTTATTACAGGGTAATTGATGTCAACTACATTTTTAATATCTCAGCGCAGTCCAGCGTGCCAATTGAGATTAATTTTACTGACGAAGGCGTTCAGGTTCCATGCATAGTCAATGAAAATGAAAACGATGACTATCAATCTTATTTGGCGATAATACCAGGTGATGCATTAGCAAACATCTATGAGCAATATGGTTCAAGATTGTTGGAGCAAAACGTTCGATCATTTCTACAGTTTACTGGTAAATACAACAAAGGAATTCGTAATACAATAATTAACGAACCTCACATGTTTCTGGCATTTAACAATGGCATTGCTGCAACTGCTGAGGAAGTGGAATTGATTGAGCTTGGTCAAAATAAAGGAGTTGGAATCAGTGTAGTTAAAGATTTTCAAATTGTCAATGGTGGACAAACAACAGCTTCAATCTACCACACTTGGAAGAAGAACAAGGATGTCAACCTTTCTAAAATCTTCGTACAACTGAAGCTCACCATAATCAAGAATAGAGAAAAATTCAGTGAGATAGTTGGAAGAATTGCAGAATATGCAAACACTCAAAACAAGGTATCGGCTTCAGATCTCAGTTCGAATCGTGAGAATCATGTAATCCTAGAAAAGCTGTCACGATCAATATGGGCGCCTCCAGCCAAAGATAAGGTTCAGCAAACTCAATGGTTTTTCGAAAGAGCTAGAGGGCAATACAAGAACTTACGTCTGCGAGAAGGATACACTCTCTCCCGCAGAAAAGGGTTCGATTTAAAATATCCTAAGAAACAAGTTTTTACAAAAGAGAGCTTGGCTAAGTATATAAACACATTCAAAGAAGTATATAAATCTAATAAATTAATAATTGCTCCACATGTGGTGGTAAGGGGTGCTCAAAAGAACTATGCTCAATTTCTTGCTAATAACTACGGGGAAAAACCTGACAACATTTTCTTCGAGGATACTGTAGCTAAAGCAATTCTCTTTAAAATTTCTGAAAAAGTATATGGAGTAAAACCAAATGCGCTTGGAGATATGCGGTACATCACAGTTCCGTATTCTATAGGTTGGTTAGGATATAAACTTAACTACAAAATCGATCTCTATAAGATTTGGAGAAATCAAGATCTGAGTGAGACTCTGAAACAAGTTTTAAGAGAGATTATGATAAAAATTGAGCAATTCATAATGAAGAATGCACCTGGATTATTATATGGTGAATGGGCGAAAAAGGAAGATTGTTGGAATAGGGTTAAGGATCAAGGCTTTGGAATTAGTTTAGAGAAACTCTCCGATGACCTTGAAGGAAGGGATTCAGCAAAGCGCCCAAGTATATCTGATGAGGACTTGGAAGATAAGTTGGTTCAAAGTGAGTTGACTCTCATAAAATCCATTCCCGTGAACAAATGGAACGAAATCAGTAAGTTAGGAAGCTATGTTGAAGATATCACTCAGCACATGAAAGACAGGGCAATTAATATTATGTCAACGCTTAAGCTGAAAAAGGAATTATCTGTAAAACAAAGAAGAGATGCAATTGCGATGATAGACATAATAGTCCGAAACTCGCCTGGTTTTTTTGATCAGGCTGAAATTAATAACGAATCCAAAGAATCACAAACAAATGAACCTGCTTCTGTGAAGATCAACCAAAAGTTTCTTGTTAAAATGGTTGAGTGGGATACGAAAGCAAAAATTTTATCTCCTAGTGAATTGCAATATTTAGCTGATTTCGCATATAATTTGAAAAAAAATAATTATTTCCATGAAAAAAATATTGCTCGGCACTTGAATAGACTAATCGACGCGGGATTTGAGTTATAATAACCTTTTATTCTTGCCCTCTTCCTTCTTAAACTAAAACGTATAATCACCAACGTAATAAAAAAAGAAAATATTTATAAAACCCGACGCACAATGTGTTTAAGCTGAATTCCTATGCGAACCCCATGAACCCCAACCGCTACGAAAAATACCAAATCTATTTGCACAGAAAAGCTACCCTCACCTATCTGCAGGCTTTGAACGAAGCGGATTTTGAATTTAACAAGGAGGATGCTATAGATGCGGAAGCGTCAGATCAGTTGATAACGGATTACTGGGATACGTTTAGAGATTCCAAAGACACCTTTTTGTTGCGTTGCACTGAACCCATTTTGAGCCGGTGCAATTGATGGTGGATAAATTGAAACCTTTAGGCAAGACTAAGGTGATAATGATAAAAACCTATGATGAGATGCCGCTTGTTGGGATAAGATCTGACCTGGCGTTTGTAATAAAAAACTTGAAAACCCTATTCGATATTGATACGGGGCGCGTGAGGGCGTGGTATGGGGAGGAGAAATGCGGGGTAGATCTAAGTATTTACCAAATGTTATGGCAGGATCCGGGGACTTCTAATAAAAGAGGCCCCTTTTGGCAATATGAGTTGAAGATCTTTGGGGAGAAATGGGTAAAGTCTCTATAAGAGCGAGACGGCCATTTTAAAATTCAGCTAACACTTCGAACCGAGACCTGCGGGATAAAAATTTACTTTAGGAATTTCGTTTAGCCCGGCTCGGTGAAGAAGTGAGCTGAATTTTAAGAGGCCTTGACTTTTTGGTTACTTTTTGGTCAAGCAAAAAGTAACATGATTTTTTGGTTCTTTTTGATCAAGCAAAAAGAACAATACTGGGATTTGCAATAATGTACACACGCGCTGTAATTCCGTAATTAATCAATGCTAACCGTCCGTAGTCGGGGGACTACGGAATTGATGTGATTGTTTTCCTTAATCAGCGTAATCCTGTAATCACATAAATCAGCGGTTCAGACAGTGGAAGGAGCA
>JACZTA010000098.1 GCA_022573915.1 Bacteroidota bacterium
GTCAAAGAAGTTATTGGCTCCATTGCAAAACCGGATAAGATCCAGGTAGTTTCCGGACTACCTAAAACTAGATCGGGAAAGATAATGCGAAGAATCCTAAGAAAAGTAGCCGAAGGGGACACCTCCAATTTTGGAGATATCTCTACCCTGCTCGACCCTGCAGTGGTTGAGGGGATCAAATCAGGCGCTCTAAATTAAATCTCGCAGACGATTCAACTGATTCTAATCAACGACTTCCGCGTAATCAACGGTCAGATTTTGAGTATATTGAGGCTAATATGGCCGTAAAAACAAGAAAAACACGCCAGAGCAAGCCTATCCCATCCCATTTTCCGAATATCGATCAGGTAGGAATCGAAGAACGTGTAGCCCGCTTAAATTCAAGGAGTATCAAAAAAGACTCCAAGGTAAAAGCTCTGAAACTGGCTTTGAGTATGATCGACTTGACAACCCTGGAAGGGAAAGATACAGAGGGGAAAGTAAGACAGTTATGTTATAAGGCTCTGCATTTACATGATTCCTTGCCGAAACTACCCCATGTAGCAGCGGTTTGTGTCTATAATTCCATGGTTGGAATTGCAAAAGAAACTTTAGCAGGCAGTGATATAAAGGTAGCCTCCGTTGCTACAGCTTTTCCATCGGGCATGTCGACCTTGAAAGTGAAATTGCAGGAAACCAAATTTGCGATCGGGCAAGGTGCTGATGAAGTAGATATGGTGATCTCAAGGGGTAAATTTTTAGCCGGAGAATATAATTACGTCACGGATGAGATCGCTGCCATCAAAGAGGCATGCGGAAAAGTACATTTAAAAGTTATCCTCGAGACAGGAGAATTGAACACCCTGGACAATGTGAGAAAAGCAAGCGATCTGGCGATATTCGCAGGCGCCGATTTTATAAAGACCTCCACCGGAAAGATCCAGCCTGCAGCGACCATGCCTGTAACCCTGGTAATGCTGGAAGCAATACGAGATCATTATTACCTGACGGGTAAGAAGATCGGTATGAAACCGGCAGGTGGAATTTCAAAGGCAAAGCAAGCGATACAATACCTGGTGATGGTCAAAGAAACATTAGGTAACGCATGGTTGAATAATAATTTGTTTCGTTTTGGCGCAAGCAGTCTGGCAAACGATATTATCATGCAGATAATCAAACAGGAAACAGGCAGATATCATTCCAAGGATTATATCTCTATAGATTAACAAAAATTAAATATGCCAAAAGTAAATACATTGAATTTTAATACAGATTGGCAGTATGCCGAGGCGCCCGAGAGCAGCGATCATGTACAATTGGAGTCACGATATGGCCATTTTATCAACGGAAAGTTCGTTGCTCCCGCCAATGGAAGATATTTTAAGACAATCAATCCTGCAAATGAAGCAAAACTGGCCGATATTGCTTCAGGCTCGGCTGCAGATGTTGATAAAGCAGTAAGAGCTGCAAAAAAAGGCTATAAAACCTGGTCAAGAACCCCGGCAAAGGAAAGAGCGAAATATGTTTACAGGATCGCTCGCATGCTTCAGGAAAGATCCCGGGAATTCGCGGTGATTGAATCCATGGATGGAGGAAAACCGATCAGGGAATCCAAAAACATAGATATCCCATTGGCTGCAGCACATTTCTTTTATTATGCCGGCTGGGCGGATAAGCTTGATTACGCCTTTCCCAATAGGCGCGCCAGTTCAATTGGTGTGGCCGGACAGATCATTCCGTGGAATTTTCCACTACTCATGGCAGCATGGAAAATCGCTCCTGCTATTGCAACCG
Source organism: Bacteroidota bacterium (assembly GCA_022573915.1). Taxonomy (GTDB): domain Bacteria; phylum Bacteroidota; class Bacteroidia; order Chitinophagales; family JACZTA01; genus JACZTA01. Next base: position 1,774 of record JACZTA010000098.1, read on the forward strand.
GAAACACCGTTGTACTAAAACCTGCCGAAACTACCCCCCTTACCGCATTGATGTTAGCCAAGGTAATACAGGAATCGGGACTACCCGATGGAGTGGTAAATATTATAACAGGTGCCGGCAAGACGGGATCTGCTATTGTTAATCATCCGGGAATTCAGAAGATCGCTTTTACAGGATCGACAGAAGTGGGAAAGATAATTCAAAAAGCGATTGCAGGTACTAATAAAAGATATACACTTGAGTTAGGAGGTAAAGCGGCAAACATCATATTTGAAGATGCTGCGATAGATCAGGCGGTTGAGGGAATCATCAACGGTATCTTTTTTAATCAAGGACATGTCTGCTGTGCCGGATCCAGATTGTTTATTCAGGAATCGGTGGCTGATCTGGTGATCCGGAAATTGAAGGACCGGATGGAAACATTAATTGTAGGCGACCCGCTCGACAAGAATACAGACATCGGTGCCATCAATTCAAAGGATCAGCTCGATAAGATCAAATATTATCTGAAGATCGGTGTCAATGAAGGTGCTGAAATGTACCAGCCGTCATGCAGGATACCCCAAAAGGGCTATTGGTGCAGGCCAACTTTGTTCTTAAACTGTGCTCAATCTCATCGAATTGTTCAGGAAGAGATATTTGGGCCCGTATTGGCAGTTCAAACATTCAGAACAGTTGACGAAGGAATTGAAAAAGCAAATAATACACCTTACGGATTATCAGGTGGAGTGTGGACGGATAAAGGTTCGAAGATCTTTAAGGTATCGAGTAAACTGAGAGCCGGCGTGATCTGGGCAAACACCTATAATAAGTTTGACCCCTCTTCTCCATTTGGAGGATATAAGGAAAGTGGAATGGGCAGAGAAGGTGGATTACATGGCCTAATGCCTTATCTCGAATTAAATTAAGCAGGATATTGCATGAAGACAAAAACTAAAATAGCGTCCCGGAAGTCTCAGATCCCAAGAGTATTGGTTAATCTTCCTGAAGCGAGCGATGAGCGCTTGGATCTTGACAAGAGGATAAAGGTTCTTAAAACCTACAAGATATATATAGACGGAAAATTCCCGCGCTCTGAGTCAGGAAGGTATTATAAACTCAAGGATTCGAAGGGCAACCATATAACGAATATGAGCAGGGCCTCAAGAAAGGACTTTAGGAATGCGGTAGTGGCTGCAAGAAATGCTGTTTCCTCGTGGTCTGACAGAACCGGATTTAATCGGGGACAAATCATTTACAGGATAGCAGAGATGCTGGAAACACGCAAGGCTCAATTTATTTGGGAGTTAGTGTCGCAGGGAATATCCAGAGAAAATTCAGTAAACGAAGTCAATACCGCCATCGATCGCCTCGTGTACTATGCGGGTTGGGCAGATAAATACCAGCAGATCTTTAGCAGTGTGAATCCTGTGAATGCTTCCTATTTTAATTTCTCTGTACCTGAACCTACGGGAGTAGTTGGAATAATTGCACCCGAGGAATTTTCTTTTATCGGATTGATATCCAATATCATCCCGGCCATACTTGGGGGAAATACCTGTGTTGTTTTAGCTTCAGAATCCATGCCATTGACCGCGATCTCATTTGCGGAGGTATTGCAATCATCAGATGTGCCTGCAGGAGTTGTAAATATTTTGACCGGCTTTGAGAAGGAATTGGTCAGTCATTTCTCAGGCCATATGGATGTGAACGCGATCATTTACACCCGCAACGATCCTGCTCAGATCAAAGCAATTCAAATTTCTGCAACTTCTAATTTGAAACGAATTCATATTCGAAAAGATCAGAACTGGATGAGTCCGGAGAGTCAAAACCCTTATATTATTTTGGACAACCAGGAGATCAAGACCATCTGGCACCCGATTGGGTTTTGACCTAGAGTAAATTAGGCAAGGATGCTTTAACCATCCGTTGTGGTCAATAGTATAATACACCAAATCATGAAAATGAACTTTTCAGTCTTAGTGTGTTTATTAATATTTATTACCATCTGCTCATTTGCCCAGCCGGGAACATTAGATACCGACTTTGATGAGGATGGCATGCTTACCACAAGCATTGGGGGTAGCTCCGGCGTTGCTGATGCAATAGCCATCCAGCCTGATGGGAAAATTGTGGTGGCTGGTTTTTCCTATGTTAAAAACAACGACTTTGCATTAGTGCGATATAATATTGATGGCACACTGGATAACAGTTTCAGTGAAGACGGAACCGTCACAACTGATTTTGGTTATTACGATTATATTTATTCGATTGCCCTCCAGTCAGATGGGAAAATTGTGGCAGCAGGTACATCATACAATGGTACAAACTGGGTATTTGCACTCGCACGATATAACACTGACGGAGAGTTGGATACTACATTTAGTGAAGATGGTAAGGTTAGAACCGCTATTGGAACGGAGAAGGATCTTGCCTACTCGGTAGCTATTCAGCCGGATGGAAAAATTTTACTAGCAGGAAATTCAAAAAATGGGACATATACAGACTTTGCTATTGTTCGATATAATGTTGATGGTAAGCTTGACAGTACATTTAACTCAGATGGCATCGTTACGACAGATTTTGAAAATTTTAGCGATGGAGCAAGGTCCGTGGCTATACAAAAAGATGGAAAAATTCTGGCGGCCGGGCACGCAAGTAACTGGGCCGGTCAAGGTGAACTTGGAATGGTACGATATAATTCAGACGGCACGCTCGACAATAGCTTTGGCGAAGCAGGTAAAGTGAGTATCCGTGGAGGTAGCGCCACCTCTCTAGCTATCCAATCAGATTGCAAAATTGTGGTTGCCGGTTTAGATTTTTCGATCACTCGATATAATATAGACGGAACACTAGACAATACATTTGGCCTTGATGGAAAAGTTATAACGGATATTGCCGGCAGTATTGAGTATTGTTATTCAATGGCCATTCAACCTGATGGAAAAATTATAGCGGTCGGTACATCGCTTGTCGATACAAACTGGAACTTTGCATTGGTGCGGTACAATACCGACGGCACGCTGGACGATAATTTTAGTACAGATGGAAAGGTTACAACAAATTTTGGAAGTGAAGGTAGTAGTGCAAATTCAGTAGCGATTCAGCCCGATGGAAAAATTGTGGTGGCCGGGTTTATAAGTATTACTAACATGAAATGGAATTTCGCTGTGGCAAGGTATATTTCAGGTTTAAATATAGAGGCGGCGGATTCATCCCTCGCAACTGATTCAATAATGATCTATCCCAACCCTATCGGGAAGGATGCAATATTGGAATATAGCTTTACAAATGACGAGATACAGATTATTGAGTTGTATGATATCTCAGGAAGAATAATAAGCTCCATTCCAACTGATGAAATTATATCGGAGTGTGAACAAAAAGTGGCACTGAATTTTAATGAATCCTTGCCTCCTGGAATTTACATTTTAAGAATAACAAATACTTCGCAAAGCTTCAGTATAAAGATCGTGAAGCAATAGGACGGTTATTTGGTTGAGCAGCACAGAAAAAATAACATGATCGACAAACATATCAAAATAATCGCAATAGGCATTTTTATTTTATTGTTATTTATCAATTGCAATAGAATAAAATTTAACAGGAACTGCTGTCAGGACGGACGCCTTGAAGTAAGTGTAGACAGTAGTGTCTTGGCGCTTCCAAATGCCTTTACTCCAAATGGCGATGGGATAAATGATGTCTTGTATATCCTGGGCAATAACCTATCTTCCATCTCATTTAAAATCAAGGATGGGATGAAAACCGTATTCGAAACAACCGATATAAATGAGGGATGGGATGGATCGTTCAAAGGCCGACAAAAACAAAAAACCTATTCGTTCAACCTGGACGCAATAACTACCTCGGGAGAGGAACTTTCATTGAAAGGATCAGTATGTGCGCTAATCTGCGTTTATTCCTCTACCGATATATCGGGGTGCTGCTTTCATGCTCAATGGACTAACAATTCTTTTGATCCGACTCTCCCAACTGGAGAATCTCTTCTACCATGTAATTGATTTAAAACATAGAGCTCAACTGCTTACTCTACTCCATTCAAACTTAATTCCTCGGATTTTTGTCATATTCCTTCCCAAGGTTTGTAAACTTACACCAGCGCGTGGCAACGTTTTTTTCTTAGCTAAAAGAGCATTATGTTTGTGTTTACAAATTACTAATCACTAAATCATACAATTATGGCAGTAATTATTTTAACACATTCTGTAGAAGATTATGACAAATGGAAACCTCTTTATGATGATGACCGGACACGGAGAGATGAAGCCGGATTAAAGGAAGTAATCTGTGGTCAGAAATCCGATGATCCTAAGCAGGTTTATGTTGTTTGGGAAACGGATAATCCTGATTCTATCCAGGCAATGTTTGACGACCCTGAGTTAAAAGAAAAAATGGAGCAAGCAGGCGTAACATCTCCTCCCGAGATTACGATTGTAAAATAATTCTCAGAATTTATTTTGAAAGGCTGCTATATGGTTGATAGGAGCCTTTTTTTTTGTGAATTAATTAGTTAGCGGTACAAGAATATTCTTGCGCAAGGAGAGGAAACAACCTTTCTGGCACACATTATTACCCATATTATTATGATTTTTGGAAAGCCATTGATGAAAACACAATGATGTGAAGGAAATTATTAGTCACGATAAAATAGAGACGGAGAAAATTGAATTAATTTCCTTAAAACATTTTGTTTTTCTGTGCATAATAACTTTTGGACTTTATGATATTTGGTGGATATTCAAAGCCTGGAAGTTTTTTAAGGACAAAGATGATCTTAACATATTGCCCGTACTTAGATGCCTCCTTTCAATTTTTTACCTGCATGCCTTGTTCGTGAAGATCTGGTATTATTCTAAATCTAAAGGAAATTCAAAGAGATTTTCACCAATCCTCTCATATATGGGGCTCTTTACTTTAAGTTTACTTGCTTATCTACCTTATCCATTCTGGCTAGTTACCTACTTATCTTTTTACTTTTTAATTCCTGCGTTTGAGTCATTAAATTTTGGGATTAGAAATAGTGTAGATTATATTGTAATTGAAAGTGATTCTTTTAACCCTCGACAAATTATGTTGATACTAGTTGGAGGCATATTCTGGGCGTTGTTTATCTGGGCTTATTTTATCCCTTAGAAGCAGATACTAAAAATTGCTTCAAGAATGGATCTAAGCCGTTAGAAATCAGCTCCTTACAGTAAAGTTTTATTTTATGGAGAAAATTGAATTAATTTCCACAAGACAATTTGTTATTCTCTGTATTTTAACTTTCGGACTTTATGAGGTTTGGTGGATTTACAAATCGTGGAGGTTTTTTAGGGATAAGGATAACCTTGATATTCTACCTGTGGCCAGAACGCTTTTTTCAATTTTTTATTTGTATGCTCTATTTGAAAAAATCCAATCGTATTCTAAATCCGTGGGTAACACAAAAGCATTTTCATCAATAGGATCATTCATAGCAATCCTTGCGATGAATTTAACTGGTTATCTTCCCGACCCTTTCTGGCTAGTTTCATTTTTGACATTTTACTTTTTCATTCCTGCCTTCGAGTCTTTAAATTTTGCAATTAGATATAGCTCAGCCTTCACGGTAGTTGAAAGTGAATCTTTTAACACCCGGCAAATAATATTAATGCTGGTTGGAGGAGCATTCTTACTATTGGTACTCATAGGTTTATTAGTTCCATTAGAATAGAACTAATCTACCGGAATGAGCGGAAATAGGGGGGGATTGCGCTGATTTGGTTAATCAGTTAATCCATTGTCTGAACCTTGATTAACTTGAGTAGCAAGGATTTTAAGGATTAAGTTTTTCCTTTAATATAAATTATAGCTATAGCGCCGGTCTCCAGACCGGTACTCCTCCTTATTATACTTGCGCGCATTTGCAACGCGTGCGGACTATGTCTTCAATATAAACATTATTCTTTTTGCTTCCCGAATCGCCTCAACCACCAGCCCTAATTCCCCAAATTCTTCACTGTCAACCACGCGAGTAATCCCGTACCAGTTTCCAGCGCACTCTCATCAATATTGAAGGTAGGACTATGAACGGATGATATAATACCGTCGAGAATGTTACCAACTCCAAGGCGGTAATAACATCCGGGTATTTGTTTGGAGAAAAAAGCAAAATCATCAGAGGTCATTCGAATGTCCAGCTCAACCACATTCTCCTTGCCCAGATATTCCTGTGCAAAACTCCGTGAAGCATCTGTGGCTGCTTCATCATTACTAAGGAATGGATATCCCTTGATGATATTGAAATCGCACTCTCCCCCATTAGCATGCGCAATTTCCGTGGCTATTTGTTTCATCTTCTCATGTGCCTCCGCACGCCACTCCTCATTCATCGTCCTAAAGGTTCCTTCCATCTTAACATTATCAGGAATCACGTTAGTGGCTCCATCAGCATGTACGCTTCCAAAAGCAAGAATTGACGGAATAGAATCATCGTTAAAGGGAGCATCTTCATCTTTTAATGCCAATAATATTTTTGTTGCTATCATTATGGGATCGATATTATTTGCAGGCAATGCTGCGTGCCCTCCTTTCCCTTTCACCTCAACATAGATCTCATCCGCGGAAGCCATATATTTTCCTGATCGAAATCCCACCTTACCCGCGACTAACTCCGGCATCACATGTTGACTCATGATCATTTCAGGAGCAGGATTGTCCAATACGCCTTCTTTGATCAACAAGGAAGCTCCTCCCGGTAACTTCTCTTCTCCGGGTTCAAAAATAAACTTCACGCTACCACTCCATTCCGCCTTCAATTGATTCAGGATATTCAGTACTCCCATTAGGGAAGCCATATGAACATCGTGGCCACAAGCATGCATCACCCCCTCGTTGGTAGATTTATACTCCACATCGTTCCCTTCTTGAATCGGTAAAGCATCTAATTCTGCCCTAAGCGCAATTATTTTTGAACCTGGATCCACGCCTTCCAAGACGCCTATTATACCTGTCCCAACGATACCGCTCCCATAGGTGATCCCGAATTCGTCCAACGTGCTGCACACGAACTTAGCGGTGTTGTTTTCTTCAAACGAAAGTTCAGGATGGGCATGAAGATAGTTGCGGCAATTAATAATTTCCGCTGAACTCTCCTTTGCTAAGGCCCTTATCTTTTCTTGTAACTCCATCAGGTATTTTCCCGGCTGATAATTTAAAGATACGTTAATTGAGAAATATCAGAAAGGCATAGATATTAATTAACCATCTCCTTCTGTTTTATTATATTTAGCACCCTTTTCAGCGATTTTTACATTAATAATTACATTCAAATAAGAACTATGAGCGAAGCAGTTAGAAATTTAGAGCCTAAGGAAATGTGGAACAACTTTGCAGACCTGAATGCGGTACCACGTCCGTCTAAAAAAGAAGAAAAAGTTATAGAATTCATTAAAAATTTCGGCGAAGGATTGGGCCTTCCGACTACAGTAGATGAAGTTGGAAATGTGATAATAAAAAAACCGGCCACCCCGGGTATGGAAGATAAAACGACTATCGTTATGCAAAGTCATCTTGATATGGTTCATCAAAAAAATGCTGACACAGATTTTGATTTTGCCACACAGGGAATAGATATGGTAGTGGATGGAGACTGGGTAAAAGCAAATGGAACCACGCTAGGATCCGATAATGGTATTGGCGTCGCATCAATCATGACTATTCTCGCTTCATCAGAGATAGAACACCCTGCACTAGAGGCTTTATTTACCATTGATGAGGAAACAGGCATGACAGGAGCCTTAGGCTTAAAAGGCGGATTGCTTGAAGGTAAGATCTTACTAAACCTGGACACCGAGGACGATGATGAACTGACCATCGGCTGCGCTGGAGGCATTGATATTACGGCCATTGGAAAATATGAAGAGGAGGCCCCTTCTTCAGATCAAAAAGGATTCAAACTAATTTTAAAAGGCCTGGCAGGCGGGCACTCCGGTATGGAGATCCATCTTGGCAAAGGAAATTCAAATAAATTGATGAATCGATTATTGGTTCAGGCTGCAAGTAAATATGATCTGCGAGTTAGTTCAGTTGATGGAGGAGGATTGAGAAATGCGATTCCAAGGGAATCATTCGCTGAATTTGTGGTACCGGAGGATCAGGTTACGGATCTTTCGAACTGGATAAAAGAACAGGAAGCGATATTAAAAGATGAACACAGAACCTATGACCCTGACATGGTACTTATACTAGAACCTATCGATCTTCCCGCTAAGATCTTGAATTCTGAATTTCAGGGCAAAATACTTCGTTCGATTTACTCTTGTCCAAACGGAATATACAGGATGAGTCCGGAGATTAAAGACCTGGTTCAAACCTCAAATAATGTAGCGCGGGTGATCATCAAAGATGGAGAGTATTCCATTCAATGTCTCACTCGAAGTTCTGTGGATTCAGAAAAAGCAGATCTCGCATTTTCTATTCAGAGTGCTTTTGAACTTTCAGGTGCTGAAATAGTCTACGGCGGGAGTTATCCGGGTTGGGCCCCAATGCCGGACGCGGCTATCGTTAAGATCCTGGGTGACTTATACAAGGAAATGTACGATGATGAAGCACAGGTAATGGCTTGTCATGCCGGCCTGGAGTGCGGAATCATCGGCACCAACTACCCCGATATGGAAATGATCTCATTTGGCCCTAATATCAGAGGAGCTCATTCTCCTGATGAAAAAGTACAGATCAGTTCTGTCCAGAAATATTGGAAATTTTTGATGGAAACACTCAAAAGGATCCCGGCAAAGAATTGATTACCAATTTAGAAGTTTTTCAGTATCCGGCAGATAAATAATTCGAAAATTGTCCCTATCTTATAATTGAAAGAGACTGAATTGATGCAAAATCTCAGTATTTATATCGTTTTAGCAGTCTTTTCATCCATTTTTTCATCTAATTGTCCTACACAAGTTGAAGAGTCGGGAATGATAAAGGAAAATATCAAGTTGGAATTGAAGCAACGGCCGGGGGATGCTCCATCAACGACAGACCATGTTCCACATGAGCAATTAGATCAAAATTCTTCCAGGGATATATATAATAAGTTCGCCGCATGGTTATTCTCACTCGAGCATGTCGTAGAAAAACCCAGTGGCATTTCCTTACCGGGGGCAAGGGCAGCATGCGTAAGCGCATCCTACGAGAATCCAAATCCTAAAGCATTTTTGGTTGGAAAGGAATTCACACATATTCATCCTCTCCCTTTGGGTGGCAGCCAGCATCTCATTCTTCCGAACGAAGAGGCTAATGAGGTGGTTGATAAAGGCTGGGGGATAGTTCATCCTTTAAATGACCAGTTTACCATGGGCGAATCTCATTTTTTATTGTTGATCTTCGCTCCTCGCGACAAAGAGGATCTTGAAATTATCAAGACGATCACAGAGAGATCCTATCTCTATGCATTAAACAGACTATAAGCAATTCCTGAAATGCCAAATTTACTTTTACTAAGTAACAGTACGATGAAGGGCGAGCCATACCTGGGCTGGCCCAGAGATCACATCAAAGATTTTTTAGGGTCAGAACCGATGCAGGTCATTTTCATCCCCTTTGCAGGCGTTACGCTTGATTACGATGAATATGCGGAGATGGTTTCCAAGGTTTACCGTGAGATCGGACATGAGCTGATTTCCATTCATACGGTTGAAAATGCAGCAACCGCAATCGAGGAGGCAGATGCCGTGGCAGTTGGAGGTGGTAACACCTTTCATCTTTTGCGGGAATTGCAAAAAAATAACCTTTTGGAACTGATAAGAAATAAAGTGCTGGGCGGAGCACCTTATATGGGATGGAGTGCCGGATCAAATGTAGCCAGCCCCACTATTTGCACCACTAATGACATGCCGATTGTAGAACCGGAATCATTTACCGGATTGAACTTGATTCCGTTCCAACTCAACCCTCACTACACCGAGGAAACGCTTCCAAATCATGGCGGCGAATCAAGAGAACAACGTTTACTCGAGTATCTGGCTGCAAATCCCGGGAAAAAAATAGCGGCGCTACCCGAGAGAACATATATCCGCATGGCGAATGATACAGCTACTTTCCATGGTGAATGGATGAAACTTTTTGAACAAGATAAAGATCCGGAGTTAAAAGAAGATGGATTTATAATACCTTGAAAAGACGATTAGTCAAGATCTGATACTTCTATATCATCAGGGACAACGTACGCGGTTCCTGTCTCTTGCAGCAGCTCTTGTTGTTTCTTCTTAGCCTCCCAGATCGTACGATAATTGCCGATCCGTAACTTCCAGTATGGTGGGGCCCAATCTATTTCGATCTTATCATCCGGATGTCTGGCAAGGTACCTGGCCTTCATGTCCAGAGCGGCTTTCTTATCCGGAGAAGCGAAAATTTGAACTTTATATCCTCTTATAAAAGGAAATTCCTCGTGGTAATCTATATGCTTTTGAATCAGCCTGTCTATTCTGGCATCTTTATAAATAGTGAGATCCCCCACCATACGCGAGGAACTATCCATGATTTCAAACAGGTCCACGTTTATTTTCACATCATTAAATTTATCGGATCGTCCCTGACCCAGGCTGGAATTCAGCAGTAGTACAAAACAGAGTATAAAAATACCTAGGAATTTCATGGCTATTGTCATCCAATTATACGGTAAAATTGGAGATTATCATACACCGACTTACAAATTCTATGCCGCCTTACCGTGGCAATGCTTATACTTTTTTCCGCTGCCGCATGGACAAGGTTCGTTACGTCCAACCTTCTTCTCGACTCTCACAGGTTGAGTAATGGTCTGCTGACCCTGCGGCCCTCCGGGA
>JACZTA010000099.1 GCA_022573915.1 Bacteroidota bacterium
CTATACAGTTCCTCAAGCACTTTACCGGATACCTTACCAAATCCTCAGGCTATCCTGGGATCAACTACAACATTCCTGGTAACAGTGAGCGACGGAAGTTGCGACGGTTCTGATTTTGTAACAGTGGTTATCGATAATTCTGTTACTGTAACTGCCACGGCGACTCCTGATACTATGACTACGTGTGGAATTGATACGTCGTGGTTGCTTGCAGTGATAACCGGGAGTCCGTTAACTCCTGACCCTCTCGCCTGTGGAACAAATGGAACTTCCCTTACAGGATTGACAATTGATAGTGGTGCTGTCGGCACCGACGTGACCACAACGGCGGCTTATGGTCCATATCAGGCCATACTAATGGTTGACGAACGTATACAATACTTATACAGAGCCTCCGATTTAACGGCAATTAGTATGTTGGACGGCACCATCACCCGGGTGGGGTGGAATGTAGATGCCAAATTAAGTACATATGATTTCACAGGATTCACGATATCCATGGGTTGCACCTCAGCGTCAACCTTAAGTAACAGCGCATGGGAAACAACTACAGTTGTCTATGGGCCGGCATCTGTTTCAACCACTGCGAGTGCCTGGAATATGTACACTTTGGATAACCCTTATGATTGGGACGGCTCATCAAATGTTGTCGTTGAAGTTTGTTGGGATCGATCAACATATGCCTGCGCTAATCCTGTAGGGATATGCGGCGACCAAATTGTATATACGGATGTTGGTGGATCAAATAGTTACTCTATGAAACGGGAAGCAGGTGGTTTCCCTACAATTTCTGATTCTACTGGTTGTTCCATGGTCTCGACAGGGGCTTCTGTTTCATCTTACAGGCCTAATACCCGATTTGTATTCTATAATGCATCTAATGTGGGAGCTTGGGTTTTTGCCTGGACACCAACCGCCACCGTTGACATTCCATCGGATTCATCAACCTTTGCAATTCCTACAGTAGAAACAACCTATACAGTTGATGTTACCGGAGGTTTGTGCGCTGTAAGAGACTCGGTAACGGTTTATTGTCCTTTACCCATCAAGCTTGTGAAATTTGATGGTAAGAATATTGGTGATGTCATTGCCTTGAATTGGGTAACATTGACAGAAATAAATAACGATTATTTCGATATATTAAGAAGTAGAGATGGAGAGATTTTCACAAAGATTGGTGTCATAAAGGCGAATGGTAATTCTACAACACGTAAGGATTATGAATTCCTGGATGGTGATCCGTATATTGGTATTAATTATTACAAGTTGGAACAGGTGGATTATAATAAAAGTGTTGAGTCTTCTAATATTATCGCGATCGAATATCTACCGGCGGTCGTGACTATCTCTAATGTTTATCCAAATCCGGCGGATGATGCGATTAATTATGTGGTTGTATTACCTGTAGACGGTAAAATACATGTTGATGTGGTTGATCCTTATGGACGCACCATTTTAACGGATAAATTGAACTTAAGCCGTGGGCAGCATGTGCTGACCATGGATCTTGAAAACATAAGCGAGGGTCTTTATTTCCTACGTGTTAGGGATGAGAAGAACTCTGATTCGGGATATCAGAAATTTATTAAAAAATAAATTAATGGTATTAGCGTTTATATTATCGGGCTACATCTTTCGATAATATCTTAAACAACTCGTGCTTGATGTAATATTTTTGAGAATTTGGGACTCTTTTACATCTTGAAAAACGAATTTTCAGGTAAAACTTCGGATTTTTAACGAATAATCCGAATTAATTCGAAAAAAACTCACCTTTTGAACGTGTAATGTTTTAGCGTAAACCGTTAAAAACGTCCATTTATATGGTTAAATTATTTGGTTTTTATTTGAGTTAGAGTTACCTTTACGTCGAAGTCTCCTCTTTTTGTAACTGGAGCGCTTTTTATGAACATTTATCATTTTTTGGCGTAAAAGGGAAAAGGAGTATTTTAAGTAATATTTAAGGATACTTTGAGAGGTAGTTAGGTGATGAGGGAGTATATTTGAACAAATAATAGTTCAACATTATCTGAACGATTAAAAATTGTATTAAAATGATAAAAACTTGTACTTTCCTTGTTTCATTGGTTTCGATAACTGCACTACTGATATTTGGTAGTATGCAGCAGGCATATGCCACGCACTGTATGGCTATGGATTTAACTTATACCTGCGCCAATGATAGTGATTATACCTTTGAACTTCATTTCTACAGAGATTGTGGCGGTGTACCAGCTCCTGGTTCGGTTGTAATTGACCTAATCTCAAGCTCATGTGGTATAACAACTACTTTAACATTATCATTGATTTCCTCGGATGAGGTTTCGGATCTCTGCCCGGCATCTTTGCCTAGCAGTGAGTGTAACGGAGGAACAATAAATGGAGTTGAAAAATATACCTATTCAGCGACATTCTTTGACCTGGCATTCTGTACGGATTGGGTTTTTTCCTATGATCTTTGTTGTAGAAACGGTGAAATTGATAATATCAATGCTGCAGGTACTGTTGCTGAGTATACAGAAGCTAACCTGGATAATAGCAGCCAGGAATGTAATACTTCATCTGCCTTCAGTTCAAATGCAGTTCCTTATTTTTGTACCACCCAGTGTTTCACATATCACAACGGTGCATATGATGCGGATGGAGACTCTCTTGTATACTCGTTGATTGCGTCGAAAATCAGTGCCGGTGGTACAGTAAGTTATAATAGCCCCCCGATGTCGGCTACATACCCAATAGATACTTCCAGTGGAGGTTCTTTGAGTTTTGATCCTACCACGGGAATCCTCAAAGTCTGTCCTAATGAGGCGGGAGAATATGTAGTTACAATATTGATTGAAGAATACAGAAATGGCGTAAAGATCGCTGATAACATGCAGGATCTTCAGTTCATAGTCAGGGCTTGTACTCAGGATCAACCTACGCTGGGGAACATTACAAACTTATCAGCGAGTGCAACTCTGAACGATTCGATTTCAGTTACGGTATGTCCGGGTGATTCACTATCTTTTGAAGTGATAGGTAGTGACGTTGATGTAAGTGATGATGTTATACTTACTACTAATTTGGCTTTAGCTATTCCTGGGGCTTCATGGTCCACATCAGGAACTAATCCTGCTACCGGATATTTTACGTGGGTGCCTTCAGGTAATGATACGGGCTGGCATTTCTTTACAGTGAAAGCTGAGGATGAAGCTTGTGAACAAAATGGTACAGCCTACAATACATTTATTATAAAAGTATTAACAGGTACTGTTGCCAGCAATGATACATTTTATTGCTCATCCGGTGATTCGATCACATTGTCCGTGACCGGTGGTGTCACATATACCTGGGCTCCGTCTACGGGACTTAATAAAACAACGGGATCGAGCGTTAAAGCCGCTCCATCATCAACCATAACTTATACCGTAACAGCTACGGGTCTGTCTGCATCATGTGACACAATAGATTCAGTAACCGTTACGAAAGTTTCAAATTTCACTTATGTGACATCTTCAGATACAGATAGTATATGTTCCGGCGGATTGGCACAGCTTTCGGTAGGCTCGTTATCGCCCGCGGGTACTTATTATTATGAATGGACTCCGGCTTCTAGTATAACTGATTCATCTGTTGCAAGTCCTTATGCTTCACCTACTTCAACTACTACGTACACCATAGAAGTTACTTCGGATAGTGGTTGCATAATTACAGATTCGATAGAAATATATGTGAGTGGAATTGCACCTACTGTTACAGCAACTGCCAGTGATAGTACGATATGCCCAAACGACACGGTTACTTTATATGCCGTTGTACCAACTGATGTTACCTCTTGTTCTTTAACTGGAGGGATCTGTCTGGGAAATCCTACAACATCAGATATAGGTTCAGGAGGCCAATCAACGGGTGTAGGTCCATTTTATGGTAATAATAGACTATATCAAGCTCAGTTCTTGTATACTGCTTCAGCTATGACCGCTGCAGGTTGTACGGATGGAGCAATAAGAATGATAGGCTGGAATATTGCGAAACAAAACAGTACGCTTGGTTATGATAGCTTCACAATCAGCTTAGGATGTACAAGCGCGTCAGATCTTACAATCGGAGCGTGGGAAGCAACTACGATAGTGTATGGCCCGACACAAATAACCCCTGGATCTATGGGTGTCGGTTGGAAAACTTTCAATCTTGATTTTGAATATGAATGGGATGGCACATCAAATCTCGTAGTGCAAACATGTTATGTGAATGATTCATCTACTGTTTATGATTGGGTGACTTTTACAAGTGTAAGTTATACTTCTGCAACACGTAAATATGTGGATTCCTGTCTTTCTTTTCCTTGTCAAGCATGTGATCTCACCTCGGATTTCTCATACAAAACCAGACCAAATCTGAGGTTAACAATCTGTTCACCGGTTCCGGCTGGAATAACCTATATTTGGACGCCTACTGCTAACCTTTACAGCGCGACAAGTTCTTCTCCCGATACACTACCTAGTCCTCAGGCGATTGTTGGTGCCACAACAACATTTGTGGTAAAAGCAAGTGACGGTGTTTGCGAAGGATCTTCGATAGTGACTATAACGGTGGATGGAACAGTAACGACGACTGCGACTCTTATTTCAACACCTCCGAACGATACACTTAATTGTATAACTGATACTGCTTTCTTAGCGGCTGTAATGACGGGAAACCCATTAACTCCTGATCCACTTGTCTGCGGAGCAAATGGATCCTCAATAGCAGGCTTGACAATTGACAGTGGTGCGGTAGGTACGGATGCTACAACGACAACGTCGTCAGGGCCTTATCAGGCAGTATTAATGGTTGATGAGCGAATACAATATTTGTATAAACCTTCTGATCTAACGGCTATAAGTATGTTAGATGGTACCATCACACGGGTGGGATGGGAAGTAGCTACTAAATTGAGTACACTCGCATTCACAGGGTTTACTATATCCATGGGCTGTACTTCATCTTCTACGCTAAGTGCAAGTGCTTGGGAGGCGACAACTGTAGTTTATGGACCTGTATCTGTTTCTACCACGGCATCTGCGTGGAATATGTATACTTTGGCTGCTCCCTATGATTGGGATGGTTCGTCTTACCTTGTTGTTGAGGTATGTTGGGATCGATCAACATATGCATGTGCTAATCCCATAGGTATCTGTGGTGACGAAATTAAATATACTGATGTTGGTGGTTCCAGTAAATATACCATGAAACGTGAAGCCGGTGGTTTCCCGGTAATTGCTGATTCTACAGGTTGCGACATGGTTTCTACAGGAGCAGCGACTTCTGCTTGGAGACCTAATACAAGATTTGTATTCTATAATGCATCTAATGTTGGTGCATTCACATATTCATGGAGTCCTCCAGCTAGTGTTGATGTATCTACAGACTCCAGCACATTTGGAATTCCTACTACTGCTCAAACATACATAGTGACAGTATCAGGTGGCCTTTGTGATGTAATTGATTCTGTTTCGGTAATCTGCGTTCCTCTTCCAATTACTTTGTTGAATTTTGAAGGAGAACGAGTAGTTGAATTGATTAATCTTTCATGGGTAACTATGAGTGAAGTGAGTAATGATCATTTTGTTGTGATGAGAAGTATTGATGGAATTAACTTTTCTGAAATTGGTAAAATACAAGGTGCAGGTAACTCTAACCTTCAACGGGATTATCAATTTGATGATGTAAATCCGAAAATAGGTACGAATTATTATAAACTCAAACAGGTCGATTACAGCGGTAAGACAATTGAATCTGAAATTATAGCTGTAGATTTTATGCCTACCTCCATAACGATTTCAAATATTTATCCGAACCCAACAACTGACGATATTAATTATGTGATATTGTTACCGGCAGATGGATATTTTGAAGTGGAAGTGGTTGATCTATTAGGCAAGAGACTTTTGTCTGATCAGTTGAAACTTAGTAAAGGTCAACATGATCTCACAATGGATCTGGGTAACCTGAGTGAGGGCTTATACTTCTTGAGAGTTCATAATATTGGAACTCGTGATACAGATTATCAAAAGTTTGTGAAGAAGTAAAAAGTTATTCATTTCGGTTTATCGTTCTATTATTCTCATGACATTTTGAGCTTGTTACTTAAGATTACTGGGTATTTTATGCCCAATTAGCAGGATTTTCTTTATTTGTATATTAATTCGATTATTCCTAAATTTGTACAAGAAGAGCTATTAATCCATTCTACTGCTAATTTTGCTGTATTGCAATAAAATTTAACAACGAAAATCAGATATTATGAACTTGCAAAGGACCTTGTTAGGGATATTTTTTGTGTTACTTTTTGCAAGTAACCTGATGGCACAGGATATTCACTTTTCACAATTTTATGCCTCACCTTTGACATTAAATCCAGGGTTGACCGGGTTAAATAGCTGTGACTATCGTGTCGCGGTAATATATAGAGATCAGTGGAAGAGTGTGATTCCAAACTCTTATAAAACGGTTTCAGCTTCATTTGATACGAAGGTCTTAAGGGAGAAACTCAATAACGACTTTGTAGGAGTTGGAGTAATGTTTTACAACGACAGATCGGGTGATGCCGGATACCAAATTAATAAGATAATGGCTTCAGCGGCTTATCATAAAGGCTTAAGTGTCGATAATAGCCAAAACTTATCACTGGGTGTTCAATTTGGGTTCACCCAAGAAAGTCTTGAACTTACGAAGCTGCTCTTTCCAAGCCAATTTGTTGGTGGAATCTTTACTGATAGAGTTTCAAGCGGTGAACCGGGTGATTTAAACAATGGAAATACATATTTGGATCTTCAGGCCGGTTTAATGTGGTACGGTGAGTTTACCGATCAGGTTTCCGGCTTTGCCGGAATCAGCATGTTTCATATCACAACACCGAAACAAACTTTTTTTAAAGAGGCGTACGCTAGCTCATTACCGGGTGGCCTGAACGAGCTACCTTCGAGATATGTATTCACAGGCGGTTCAAAAATATTGGTTTCTGATAATTTTAGTGTACTTCCTAATTTTATATACATGAATCAAAAGAAGGCACAGGAATTGAATGTTGGAGCATCGGTCGAGTACGACATGCCTGACAATGAAAATCCGGAAACTTTTGTTAGTATAGGTGGTTGGTATAGATTGAAGGACGCCGTGATTGTAACGACAAGCATAGGTTTTCAAAATTGGATACTTGGTGTGAGCTATGATATAAATACTTCGCAACTACGAAGTGTGAGCAGAAATCAAGGAGGATTTGAACTCTCACTAATATATGTTGGTTGCTATGGACAAACAAAACCTAGGGAGATCGTTGTACCTTGTCCGAGACTGTAAATACCAAATGTATATTAAGACACTGTTATATAAAATGATCGCAATGAAGAAATTGCATGGGATACTTGCAATTATAATATTTCTATTCTGTCAATGTTCTGGACCTAGAGATGGTGGTAGCACAGTTGATGCCGGAAAGATAGAGGATCCAAAAAAGCTACTTAAAACTGCCGATAACCTTTTTTCCAGAGGTTCCTATTATACTGCAATTGATTATTATCTAAGGGTATGTGAGCTCGATAGTGGGAATGTATATGCTAATCATCAATTAGCCGAGGTTTACTATCTGTCAAGAGATTACGCAAACGCAGAAGGCTGGTACATTGAATCTTACACAATGGATCCTGCTGCATATCCATTGGATCTGTACATGTATGCGAAGATGATCAAGATGAATGGCAAGTATGATGAATCGATTAAGCAATTTGAACGGTTTACCAAGGAATATAAGGAAAGAGATAAGAGAGTTTATAAGAAGTTGGTGGACAATGAAATTTTGGGCTGCAAGTTTGCGAAGGAAGCATTACTGGATCCAAAGAAAGTAAAACTCCGTCATCTGGGTAATACAATTAACTGCGCTTATTCTGACTTGGCACCGGTCCCCATGGGTGACACCGCATTGATCTATGCATCATTAAGGGCAGATTCTGTTATTATCAAAGGATCGAATGGAAACTTTAAAGTCACACTGTACAAAGCGAAAAAACGCAATAATATTTGGGTTGGTGACGGTGAGTTGGAAGGCCCTTTTAATGATAAGAAAAAACATACAAGTAACGGAGCATTTTCTCCGGATAGCGCAAGGTTTTATTTTGTCAGATGCGTGGAAGATAAAGCACAGAAAATGACTTGTTCTATATATTTGAGCGAGTTCGTGGATAATGTTTGGCAGGATGCTGAAGAGCTTGGTAGTACTGTGAATATGCCTGGATTTACATCTACTTACCCTACTGTAGGTACGAATAAAAAAGGTCTCGAGGTTCTTTATTTTGTTTCAAACAGGCCTAATGGCGTAGGAGGACTGGACATTTGGTATGTGGTAAGAGATAAGAGAACCAAGAAATTTGGCCAGGCGTTTAATGCAAGGAAGACGATCAATACGCCGGCGGATGAGGTCACACCTTTCTATGATAATGAAAATAAACAATTGTACTTCAGCTCGGATGGGTTACCGGGAATGGGAGGTTATGATGTATTTGTAACCACCGGGATGCTTAAAAAATGGTCGGTACCGGAAAATCTAGGTTACCCGGTGAATTCCAGCGTAGATGAAATGTATTATATCCTGCGCGAGGATAGGGAAACAGGATTCATTGTATCGAACCGGCCGGGTGGTATTGCGCTGAAAAGTGAAACTTGTTGTGATGATATTTACAGTTTCAGGTGGTTCAATGTTATCAGGTTTGCTATTGAAGGTATTGTACTCGATCAGGATGATTCGACGAGGGTGCCTATGGAAGGATCGGATGTCTCCCTAATGCTGATAGATAGTGAAACAGGAGAAGAAGTTTTCATGAAGTCCGATACCACAAGAACTGAAAGAGACAATATTTTCTTTTTTACTTTAGGTAAAGAGATGAGGATTAAACTCTTAGCGGCTAAAAAAGGGTGGTTAACAGGGAGTACTATGGCCAGCACAGTTGGACTTGAATCTTCAGACACGTTAAGCGCCATCATCTATATCAGGAAGATTACTGAAAAGGCTTATAAGATCAAAAATATTTTTTACGATTTTGATTCAAAAGAACTAAGGGAAGAATCATTACCTAATCTTGATTCTATGGTTACGGTGTTGAATGATAACCCGCTAATTATTGTTGAGATCAGCTCTCATACCGATTCTAGAGGTAGCGCAGATTATAATCTTAATCTATCTCAAAAAAGGGCAGAAAGTGTAGTAAAATATCTTGCAAAACAAGGAATTTCACTTGAACGAATGCAGCCTAAGGGCTATGGGAAATCAGCCTTGATCAAAGATTGTTCCGGTATAGCGGGATGCCCAACAGATGAATCAGGGGATTGTCCTTGTCACCAAGCCAACAGACGTACAGAATTCAAGATCATAGGTGAGCTCGATGCTCCGTTAGAGTACGACGAAGACTATTATGATGATAGTGATGACGGCGATGATGAAGAGTAGTTTGGTATTCTGAATCAGTTCTTTAAAACCCACCCATTTTATTACGGATTATTTTAATTGCGCTTGTATTAATATCTTGCGGCGGTATAATTTTGTACGACAGCTCTACAGAATTTAATAGTCATGGATAGAATATTAGTGCTGGGATGTGGTATGGTTGGGAAAACCATTGTGGAGGATCTTGCCATCGATTTTGAAGTAACTGTTGCTGATATTGATCCTGATGCTCTTAAACCTCTCTCAGCAAAAGAGCATATCACAACCCGGCAGATTGGTGTTGATGATGATAAAATCCTGAAGGAACTTATGGCGGATAAAGATTTAATTGTTACTGCTGTGCCAGGCTCGATCGGTTATAATACCTTAAAACTCGTCATCGAGCAGGACAAGAATGTAGTAGATATCTCCTTTTTTGAGGAGGACCCTTTTGGTTTGAATGAGCTGGCGATCAAACATGAAGTAACCGCTATTGTGGATTGCGGGATAGCTCCCGGTTTGAGTAATCTTATCTTAGGTCATTATAACAGCCGGATAGAAGTTTCAGAGTTCTCATGTTATGTAGGCGGATTACCAGTTAATCGAGAAAAACCGTTTGAGTATAAGGCCCCGTTTTCTGTTAGCGATGTGCTCGAAGAGTATACAAGGGATGCGAGGTTTGTTGTGAATGGTGAAATTGTCATAAAACCCTCATTGACGGATATAGAATTGCTCAAATTCGATGAAATAGGGGAGTTAGAGGCATTTAATACAGATGGCTTAAGAACTTTACTTAAAATGACGCAGATTCCTAATATGAAGGAAAAAACACTTAGATATCCGGGTCATGCTGAATTAATGAAATCATTTAGAGAAGCCGGTTTATTCGATAAGGATCTTGTCGAGGTTAATGGATTAAAAATACGGCCGATTGACCTTACCCTGAAATTGCTTTCGCAAAGTTGGAAACTGCAAGAGGGTGAACCGGAGCTAACCGTTATGAAGGTCAATATTATGGGAAAAGTACAAGGCGAAGAAGTACATGTGGATTTTTCATTATACGATAAATACGATGCCGAAAAGAACCACTCGTCTATGTCTAGAACTACCGGATTTACCTGCACAGCTGTCGCAAGAATGATCCTGGAGAATAAGTTTAATCACCATGGTGTATTTCCTCCGGAATTACTTAGTCGGGAGGATGGCAGTTTTGAATATGTGCTTGATAAATTAAAGGAAAGAAATGTCAATATTAACCTGGTGGAAAGCTCTGTATTAAAAGAATCAGAGAGTCATTAAGGGTTGCCCCTTCTCCACAGCATCGCCTTTCTTCACGTAGATTTTTTTAACGACCCCTTCGCCTGTAGATTTTATAACGTTCTCCATTTTCATGGCTTCAAGAACGATAAGCGATTGGTCTTTTTCAACTTCATCACCAGATTTTACCTTTACTTCCACAACCAAACCCGGCATTGGAGCTTTGATGTCTCCAACCTTTTGCGTGGATGAGCGATCCATTCCTAATTCCTTTAAAAGTAGATCGTTTTTGTCTTTGATTTTAATTTGATAGAAGTTGTCATTGACCAGTACAGAGAAAGTTTTTTTCTTTAAATCCATGTCTAAGATCTCTGCTCGATAAGATTTGTTATTCCTGATGATATGATAACTATCTCTACCCGATGAAATAACATCAGCATCAATGGACTTACCATCCACCTTGATCTCTGAACCTTGCCCATTATTGTTTTTGGTTGTGTTCAACTGGATCCGAAACTCTTTGCTATCATTTACCTTTACGACCAACACGACAATTAAATTTACCAAAAATTATCAAAATAGCCGTAAATTGCGGCTCCTTATATAATGGCTTAGTAATAGAAATACAATGAAAATAAGAACCATATTATTAATTGTTTCAATCACATTGTTATTTGGGTGTTCGATTTTTAATAAACCGGGAAGAGATGTCAACGTAAATGTAGAATACCTTCTGGATGAGGATGACTATAACAACTTTCCCCTTCGTACTTCTTACACCAGGGAAAACAATTTATTGCATACAAAACTTGATATTAGTTTTGATTGGGAGGAACAGCAACTCTTTGGAAAGGCTTGGCTTACCCTGACACCTTATTTTTATCCAACGGAGACATTAACCTTAGACGCTAAAGGCTTTGATATACACGAGATTAAGATAATCAAGAATGATTCGGTGAGCGAGGATCTTTCCTATACCTATGATAGTTTGAAACTTATTATCGAGTTGGATGAGAGGTACAACAGGGATCAGGAATTTATCATATATATTGACTACACTGCTAACCCCTCAAAGTTAAAGGAGCGGGGCTTGATTCCGACTAGAAGAGATCAAGGGTTGTTTTTTGTTAATCCCAAGAATGAGGATCCTTTGAAGCCTCAGCAGATATGGACACAGGGCGAAACTGAAAATTCTTCATGTTGGTTTCCTACAATTGATGCTCCAAATGAAAGGACCACACAAGAAACATATATCACGGTAGACACAAATTTTACTACGCTCTCAAATGGACTACTGATTTATTCCTCATTGAATAAAGACGGGACAAGAACAGACTACTGGAGTATGGAAATGCCACATGCTCCCTATCTTTTTATGTTCACCGTTGGCGAATTTGTGAAGGTCCAGGATAAATGGCTCGATATAGACGTAGATTATTATGTGGAGAGAGAATACGAGCAGTACGCACTCGATATCTTTGGTAACACACCTGAAATGCTCGAATTCTATTCTAATATTTTAGGTTTTCCTTATCCGTGGGAGAAATTCGCTCAAGTAGTGGTGAGGGATTTTGTCGCAGGAGCGATGGAAAACACATCTGCGGTAATATTTTTTGAGCGTGTGCAGCAAACAAAGAGGGAGATGATAGATGGTAAAATGGAGGGTATCATTGCACATGAGCTCTTTCATCATTGGTTTGGCGACTTGGTTACCTGTGAATCTTGGTCGAATATATCCTTGAATGAATCGTTCGCAACATATGGAGAGTATTTATGGCAGGAGTACAAATATGGTGATGACGAGGCCGGATTACTTTTGAAAGGCAAGCTGAGAAGTTATCTTAGAGAATCTGAACGCAAACAGGTGC
>JACZTA010000100.1 GCA_022573915.1 Bacteroidota bacterium
AGTTCGTCCAGCAGCTGATCGATAACGCCCCTTAACCTGGTTTGCTTGAAGTAACCCGAGGGTAAATGGATTATCTTTAGTCTGTGTACACCTCCTGACCTAAACTTTTTAGCAAGATTTTTGCGCGAGTGGGATTACAGACAGTTGAGAGTTTTGGTGGTTTGTTATAAGGGGCTTCGGATCCGGACAGGTTTATCTGGCCACAATTATCTTTTCACTAAATATCAATGAATTGTCCTTGCTAATTACAAATTGATAGATTCCATTTGGAAAAGCCTTGGTGTTTATATTAACCACACCTTGAGTTTGCACTATGTCTTTTTCAAATACGATCTGCCCCAGGATATTATAAATTTGGATTTTATTATTCTCTAAACCATCCGGGAAACTGTAGTCGCAGAATAGGGTATTTGAAGTTGGGTTTGGATATAAATTGCAATAGAAACCTGAATTACCTTCGGAGATATCAGTGAATAACACGTTAATTGATTTGCACATTGAATCCTGGCCGCAATCATTGTATACATTCAAACAAATCGTGAATAGTCCTGATGTTCCATAGACGTACTTGGCGTTTGCTGCTACTATCGTATTACCGTCACCCATATCCCAACTAGTAGAAGTTTCACGAATAGAATTATTTGTCAGATAAACAGTATCGTTGCTAACGGTAAAATTGAAATCAGCTATTGGTGATAAGTCCACCTCTTGTTCAATTAAGGAAGTTGAATTAGTATAAATACTATCGGTATCGACAATAAATACGACTGTTTGATATGTATAGGTAAAATTGCCGAACGATAAAGAATACGCTGTATCCGTTATTGAAGTATCATTTTTTGCATATACAGAATTACCAACACTATCAGTAATAATCAATTGAAGATCATTGTATAATCTGGCACTGTCTTCGGTTGCTCCTAATATTGCGATTCGACGATCAGATAGTTCGATTAAATCAAAGACTTCTTCATCATGGCTCTCACAATAGTTTTTACTCCATAAAATTTTACCCGCTGTATCCGTCTTGACCAAGAATATTTTTGAATGTTGATCAGTTGATAATCCTGTAAATAAATAGTTGTTATCTGCAGTTTCGATGATATTTATACCTTCTTCATCTGCGTTGCTTCCATAAATTCTGGACCATATTTTATTACCCGACTTATCAAATTTCAAGATTAAAACATTCTTATTATTGTATGCGCT
Source organism: Bacteroidota bacterium (assembly GCA_022573915.1). GTDB lineage: Bacteria > Bacteroidota > Bacteroidia > Chitinophagales > JACZTA01 > JACZTA01. Next base: position 1,210 of record JACZTA010000100.1, read on the forward strand.
GTCTTGCGTCCCTCCAATCACCAAAAAATTACTATCTGAAGTTTGCAAAATTGCTTTTGGAAGAAACTGCCAAATATGCTGCAAATTTCTGCACCAAGAAATAGTGCCGGATTTATCAACTTTTACAATATTAGTATTGTACTTGTTAGTTATAAGAACGATATAACCGGAATCATAACTTTGTTCAACACATTGACTCATGTAGCCTAAAGCATATTCTAGCTTCCATTCTATCACCCCGGTGCTGTCTAATTTCAGTAAATTAGGACAGGGATCAACTTTGGCAAACAGCCAATCATCCCAAGCTTGCCCCGCTATTATAAATCCGTTATCATAAGTTTGTTTAATGTCTTGGCCCCAACCAATGTCATGGGCCCGATATCTTTTATTCCACTGTATTGTCCCAATACGGTCTAAAGCAACTATACTCTTATCACCCCAATAAACAAAGTTTCCGTCGCCTGTTTTTATTGCCTTGGACAACCACCTAAAATCACCATCATATAACTTACTCCACTGAACCTGACCCAGACTGTCTAATTTAGTAAAGTGGACGCTGTACGGACCATTACTGGATCCGTAAGAATGGTGGGCAAGTATGAAACCTCCGCTATCAGTTTCAAATACACGAACGCCTTTATCCCAATCCTCGGCACTATATCTTTTTCTAAACGTATTTTGAGCGTTGGCGTACTGAACAAAGCCGGATAAGAGTATAAGAATGCTTACGAGAGATAGAAGATATCTCCTCATTATTACCAGGGGCATGGGTGAAAACATATATTAAGATACGAAAAATGTGAAGTTTTGTTGTGTTAGTTGGGTTTTGGAAACCCTTGTAAATAATAGGAGTAGTAAAACATATTAATAAACTATAGATATTGTCTTAGGTTTTTTATTAACTTGTGCCGTGCATTTTAACCGTAGTTTAAATACAACAGCACCAGCCATTAACAAATGATTTATTCATATTTAAATTAAATACTATGACAGACGGAAAAAAATCAAATACTCCTATGATTCTTGGTATCATCGGTTTTATAGCTATGATTCCGGGATTACTTTGTGCAAGCCTCTGTGGAGCTATTATGGAAGCCGCAGCAGATGCAACCGGAGAAGAAGGTGGTCTTGGAACCATGATCATTGCGTTAACAGCCGTTCCGATGATAATTGGATTTATTTTCTGTTTTATGGCTAAATCTAAGGCGAGATTAGCAGGATTTGCTATGATTGGATCTGCGGTAGTATTATTGGTTCCTGTGATAATGTCAGGGAATTGGTTATTTGGCTTAATAACCATTGCCTGTTATCTGATCGGAGGAATACTGGCCTTCCAAAACAAATAGTCTTAATCAGGCAACTGTTATTTAATAGTTGCCTTTTTTTTACCTATGTATGATCAGTTCGAGGTAGGAGGACAAATTGTTCATCTCTACAATATATTTTTACTGATTGCCATTATCGCTGCAGCTCTGTTGATAGAAAGGCAGCTTGATCGGTTAAAGCTCGGTGAAAATAAAACAACCTACCTTCGGGTCCTCACGCCCATTGCAATACTGTTGGGGTTATTAGGTGCAGCAACGCTGGAGATAATTACGCAACAGAAGGCACTTACAATTACTAACTATACTTCCGGGTTTACCTTTTATGGGGGACTGTTAACAGTCTTTGTCGTACTAATTGCCTACAGTTTTATTTCAAAAATTTCATTTGTGTTTCTACTCAATTTCTTGAGTGCTCCCGTTGTTCTGGCACACGCCATTGGAAGGATAGGCTGTTTCTTTGCCGGGTGCTGCTTTGGAAAGCAAACAGATTTACCTTGGGCAATCAGATTTCCGATTGATAGTTTAGCTTTTCAAAAGTACGGTGATTGTACAGTGCATCCTACTCAGCTATATGAGAGTGGGTTCCTTTTCCTGCTTTTCTTCTTTTTAGTAAAACTAAGGTTCAATCATAGATTTTCGGTTTACCTTATCGGTTATGGAGTGTTTAGATTTCTGGTTGAGTTTATCAGGGCTGATTCAAGAGGTGAACTACTCGGGATTAATAATTTTAGCCCATCTCAATTAATAAGTATCCTGCTTCTTGTAGTGGGAGTAGTCATTTATCTGATTCGAAAAAAGAAGGTCGCAGCACCCGGGAGTGCCTGAAAAACAAACGATTTATTAACAGAAAAGGCATCATCGCCCGATCCAGCGAATTTTATTTCAACACATCAAACATATACGAATACTTCAGAAACACCCCGTGGTTCAATGTGCCGGTTGATGTTCTTGTCTCGTTTAACACAAGAAATAATCCGGTATTAGCTTTGGTTAGCAGGCTAAAACGGACATTAGCCGACCAGGTATCCGTAACACTATTATATTGAATCAACGCCTGTGTGAACATTTTGGTTGTAAAAGAGTAGGTGAGTCGGCCTTGAAGAATATGAGTTTTAAAACTCCCATTCTCCAGGTTAACATCATTCCGCATATAGGTAAATTCTGATGTGAAACGGTTACCCGCACGAATGCCAAGTGTTAACGTATTGCCCAATCGCATTCCTCCAAAAAATCCACCATATACAGATCGTCCTCTCAGGTATACAGGCTTGCTTTGGTTGGTTAATAAGACTATAAATGTTTCCTGGTGATCGTAAGTACCCGGCTCTATCACGACACTGTCGGAACCTGACTCATAAATATTGAACTCCTCCACGACACCTTCAGAGGTGATGTTATAGGCAGTATGTACTTCAAAGCCACTGAGCCATTCCCAATGATTGTCGATATGTAAAAAACTGGTTTCTTGAAATCCATCGAAATTCCAATAGCTGTGATAGGAAACATGTGGCCTGATCTCAAACAGACCCAACTTTCCGTCCATTCTAATTTGTTGGAAAACCAGGAACTGGGGTTTCCAGTAAGCAGAACGTTTCAGAAATCCTACTTCCGGATTAAATCCTTCTCCCACTTTGGTATATCCTGCGTTCAGTCTCAGGCCATTCCAAATATAATCTGCTTTTAGTTGGAAAGAATGATCTTCGAGCTCGATACCCGGAGTCTCGCTCTTTGCGTAAAAGCCTGTTACCTGTCCTTTTTTACCCAACCCAATTTTCGAATCCACAGCGTACGTGACGTTATAATCATCCTCCGTGTCTCCAAGCCCGTAGCGACTTACTACCACTCCACCTACGGTCGATCGCTGAGCAAGTTGGTGATTGATCCTGACTACAGAGAAGTTATTAGGTTCAATTCTTTGTGTTTCTCCATCCTCGCTATAATTTACTTCTTCGGTAAACATGGAGAGCAATCCGATGCTGGTATTATTCAACTTACCCGATACTCTTGTGCCGCCAATAATGGGAACCAAACGGCCATCTTCTCCAATACCAATGCGTCGGCTAAAAAACAAATCAACCTCTCCCGGGCTTCCAACGCTAAATAGCCCGGCGTTTTCCAGAAAAAACGCTCTCTTTTCAGGAAAAAATAAATTGAATCTATCCAGATTCACCTGTTGCTCATCAACTTCCACCTGGGCAAAATCCGTATTGTAAGTAAGATCCAGTGTCATGCTTGACGTGATGCTATATTTTACATCTACTCCGAATTCTAAGTGCACGTCCACGGTTTCATCTCCTGCTTCGTAATCCCTTTCAATTCCACCCAAGATGTAAGGGATTATCTTTAAGTTTCCCGGACTTTGAAGATCCAGGCCCGTTAGTGTGCCGGCAAGAGACAGCCTTTTGATATCAGAATCTATGGGTATTGGTGCCCAATAATCTATTTCATTTGGTTCTCGAATGATGCGTTGGAAATTTGCACCCCATGATTGTCCCTGGCCGCTATTAAAGCGAAGTGTTTTAAGAGGAATAGCGAACTCTGCGCTCCAGCCATAATCTCCCACCTGCGTTTTTACTTTCCATGACCCGTCCCAATTAAGATTAAACCCGCCGATTGCTCCACCTCGCTGCCGGGATGAACCAAAATTTCCTTGTCCTTCATTATCCACTTGTGCATCATATTCTATACCGGCAGAATTGGTACCAAAAAGGAATCCGTTTTGTTTATCATCATAGGTGTCCAGGATAAACAGGAATGCATCCGTATTCTTCAGATCAGCATCTCTCCGGGTGTCTGATACTACCAATCCGTCCGGATCGGGATCATAGCAAATCACTGAAAGGAAAAATGTGTCTACGGTATATGTCAGGCGTATTTCTGTACTCAAACTGGCCGGCTGTCCCGAATTTGGTTCTGCCTGTACAAGGTCTCCTATTGGTTGAATGAGCTTCCAAAATGGATCATTGATTACTTCTCCATCGATCACAGGTGCTTCTGTAGAGAAATTAGCAGTTGTAGAAGGTGGTTCTACTGTATGGTCGGCTTTTGAAAAGGCGGAGCGAGCTGTCAAAAGTAAAATAACGAAGAGAACGTGAATCAGTTTCAGAATCATAGCTTGATTGTAGAATTGTTTATTTACTCGCAAAGATAGCAATCACATGCGGTCTGAACCTTGATACACTTGATTAGGGATTAACCCGATTACTGTGGTAGAGATTTGAGGTCATTTGTATAATCAGTTGATGAACCTGTAACATTCCCGAGTTCAAACCTCGTCTAGTGTTACCATTCGCTAATCCTATAATCCTTTTTAATCAGGTGAATCAAGGTTCACACTATGGAGTAATTCCAAAACTTTTTGCAATTCCTGCAAAATCAGCCATTCTCCCACTCAAAACTTTATTGATTTCATCTAATTCACACCTCAGTTTTGCAATATTTGCAAATTTCAATTTTCGGAATTCTTTTGTGAGTAGGAATTATTGAATACTGCAAGTTCTCCCAATTGCATAGTTAAAAACCATTATAAGTCAGGGGTTTTAGGGTATAGATTTGCCTTAACAATATTATTATTTAATAACCCTAAAGTTTTAAACCATGAAAACATTACAAACGATTATTACGACAGTTGTTATTTTTTTATGTATAACGACTGTCTTATTCGCTCAGAAAAAGCCCACGTTGGCGGTCATGAATATTGACGTCAGTGGCGTGAAATTAGATCCGAAGACATTGGGAAATATGGTTCGTCTTGAAATAGATAAGACCGGCATGTTTACGGTTTTGGATAAGTATGACATGAGTGATCTTTTAGCTGCCAGTGATTTGAACGATAGTAAATGTTATGGCAAAAATTGTTTGGTCGCTGCAGGCAAAGTACTGAACGTAGATAAAATGGTGAGCGGCAGTGCGGAACGTTTCGGGGATAAGATTGTAATTACGCTCAGACTGATTGATGTCAATACGGCAAGTATTGACAGTACAGAGATTATTGAGTATCTGAATCTACAGGATGAATTCCAGTCAATGATTCAGATATCTGTTAATAGTCTATTAGGAATTCCTACTGATCCACACCTGTATAACATTTTAGTTTTCTATGAGCGGCCAATAAGTAGTCCGCAAACCAGACTAAACCTCAATGGACCCAGAATGGGTGCTGCTTATGTAACGGGTGATATCGGACGAAGATTACAGGCGCCAAGAAGTGAAGGAGGTTATGATATCCTTCCGGTAGTATCGCAATTCGGGTATCAGTTCGAAGTGCAATATCTGAGTGCGGGAAATTTTCAGGCATTAGTCGAAGGACTGTTCGTTGTGACCGGCTTAGAACAACAATTGTTTATTCCAAGTTTCACATTTATGAATGGCTTCAGAGGTAATAAAAGTGGTTTGGAAATTACATTTGGTCCTATTTTTAGTGCACGCAAAATTGCAAGAGGGTTTATAGATAAAGATGCACATTTTAGCGACGACAGTGCAGAGACCGGACATTGGTACCTGAAAAAAGATTATTACTCATTGGCTCAAGAGTACGGGTACACAGATGATGATGGAATCCCACTTAAGAATCCATATGAGATCCTGGAAAAAATCGATCACAGAGGTGGCTTGACACTTGTTACCGGCTGGGTGTGGGCTCTGGGTAAAACATTCCAATCAGGATACCTGAATATTCCCATAAACGTATTTATTGTTCCACGAAAGGAAGGTGCATTTATCGGCGCCTCTGTTGGCTTCAATCTTAAAAAAAGCAGGACCATTAAATAATCAATTCCTCCTATGCTCCCTCGCTGCTTGTAGTTTTTCATGGGTGGCGGGGGAGATATTTGTAACTTATAAATCCACTACCATGAAACACTTATTTACACATAAGATCAATACAACTAAAGAACTAAAGAAGCTGCAGAATAAGATGCTTGCAATGCCTATTTCAATCATTATAGTCTTGTCCCTATTTATGATTTGCCTTTCCGCTCCTTTTGTGCGGTAACTCATTGTCTGAACGTTGATTAACTTGATTAGATGATGATAAGATTAAGCAGGTTTAAACTTGAATTTTTATCTAATCCCTTGGTCTGAACCCAGATTCACTTGATTGAGGGATTCAAGGATTAAGTGGACGGTCATGAAGAAACTTTTTGGAATTTGTTATTATGCAACCTTTTGAAGGTCAAACTTTTTGAACCAAAGTTTATTAGCAACCCGATTTCCAAATTATAAGCGTCAAGATAATTCAATCCTTGAGCCAGGTGCACATCTTCCAATTGTATTACCGCTTTTAACTCGATCATTATAATTTCCTCAACAAAAAAGTCAACTCTGCGCCTACCAATCAATTCTGATACAGAATGTCCATCTCCTTCTCTCGCTCATAACCTGGATTATTGTTTCCCAATTCTATAGCCAGGGCTCTCTGGTACACTAGTTCCTGAAAACCATTGCCCAAATTGGAGTGGACTTTTAAAGCACACCCAATAATTCTATTAGTAAGTTCTTCGTATTTCATACACCTAATCGAGCTAATCTTTTAATCAAGTGAATCCGGGTTCAGACAATTGGTGGAGGTAGAAGTCTTGGTACTAAGGTTACACACCCAATTAGTAGCTGAAGTACTTCAATTCGTAATTGCGGTGAATATCAGGGGATCGTTGCGGGTATGATTTTAACCAATATCTAAAAAGTATATAAGAGAACTCGCAGAGTTCGCGGAGATAAATTAATAGGATTACTCATCCACCGGTTTATATTCTTCTCTGATAAGTTTTAATTTCATCGGGGTCTGTGTGCAATTTATTGCGTTGGCAATTGCCTTAGTTTCAATGAGGGTAAAAATTCCTTCAATGCTTACCCTACCTCCGACTATTTCGTCAAGGACAATTGGCGCGGAATAAACCCGGTCGTCAAATACAATGGCAATGTACCTATTAATATTTTTCGCTGTTAATTCTTGCCATATTTTTGATCCTTCTTTGTTCATCTTAATTATAATGTTGGGACTGCCCATCCTGTCATAAGATTGCTTAGCAGATTTAATCATTGTAGCGTCTAGGGGAGGTCTATTATTTAACAGACTCGTTTTGATGGCATATAAAGCAATCATGCTTTGATCCACTTCGATTGGATTTTTCCCCCATAAAAATTTTATATTTGGTGGGAATTCAACTCTTATTATATCCATTGCTAACAGACCGTTAATTGCCGTAGTATCCTTTAGATGAGCAATACCAATAACGGGACCTCTTTTAGGGATAGTAAAATTTTCGCGCAACACTGTCACTCTCTCGCCCATCACCAGCTTGCTGTCTACATATGTGACTTTGAAAGCTGGATCAGAGGTTGTAACAGCCGGAATATTCTCCATTGCGAGTGTCAAATAATCAAAAAGTGAGTTCCTTTTTATTGCGTCAACATGAGTAGTATCCTCTATAGAAAACAAAGTAGGATTGTCGTACCAAGCCGAATCATATGTCTTAATTGAATCTGGTTTGATATCAAGATAGATCCGAATCTTTTCCTCAGCACGGACCAGGTCAATTATAAGTTTTTCATTATTCCATGTTTCCCAAAACTCTAGCCTGCCAGCCGAATACATCGTAGTCCTCACTCGTCGATTAGGCTCTGAATTGGTCTCAAATTTTATGTAAATCGCACCCTTAGTTTTATCAAGTCGGAACTCAGCTTTTTTTGAATAAACCTGATCTATACAGCTCTCAAGGATATCAAAGGTCTCTTTCATCGCATTTTCCACTCTGTTGCGTATAAACAGCAATACTTCTTCATTTGTGCTATTAAAATCCACATAAATCTTGTTTTCGCGGGTTGCAAAGATTATGGCTAAGCGGTGTTCAGGGTCTAATTCCGTAAACGCATCTCCAAACAATGTTACAATGTCTTTCTCATTGTTCAAACGTTGTTCTTCGGCAAGTTTCAATGATTGATTGAATATTGTATCAGCACTGTAATCTGATAGTTCCCGTATAAATTCACCTACGGAGCACTCGAGTATAATGCTAGTGGTTTGTTTAATTCCGTCGTTCTCCTGTGGTTCACACGCACAGAATTGGATCAGGAGAAAAACTATAATAGTTTGAGTGATAACATATCTCATGCTAGCAGGATTGCGCATGGCTCTAAGTTTTTCTCAATCAAGTTAATCCTTAACCAAAATCTAGAGAATCATGGTTCAGACTATTTACGTCAGAAACCTAACCGAATCCAGTAACAGGTTAAATTTTATGCTCGATTCGATGAAATCCTCTTCATTATCGAAGAAGTCAAAATAATAGATCGTACTGAGCTCCTCGTGAAATGTAATCACCCTCATTTGAACCACCTTCTGATATTTCACATCATTTTCCGGTGCGGGAGATGGCGGATCCGGCAGTAGTGGCAGAGCCTCTTCTACAGGTTCACTGGCCGGGGGGTTACCGTCTTTATCCGATTCCGCAACTTCCAGAGACGGACTTGCAGCGACTCTCGCGACACCTTTATTATACTCATCTTCCGTAACTACTCTCCAAACTACTTCTGTTCTTCCTGTCAGACTGGGCACATCTACCATGATCTCGCCATAGAAATGTGCAATGAGTTTTAAACTCTTCACCTTTGACTGTTCTCCCCCTACCTGAACAATCTCATGAGTGACCGCTTCCGCACCCACCATTGCTTTTGCTGCTTCAACCTGATTCTTGAAAAACGCTTCCTGATCAGAATTTACTTTGGTAATAGGAACATACCAGGAAACAAATTGTGCAGGGAAAATATCATCCTTGCGCATATGATGCTTGGACAATTCAAGATCGAATATATTACCGCCTTTCGGTTCCCACTCTTCAGGCCGTGCCAGTACGATATTTTTTCTTTCGTCGATCTCAATTTCGAATCCTTGAGGCTTAGGCGCCCCTCTCATCAGTTTCTGTTGAAGCTCTTCGTTTCGTTTTACTACTCGTTCATATTCACCACTTGACCTGCGCATTTGCCTGTAAAAGCCTCCAAGAAAACTCCAGGATACCAAAGCACCGGCGATCGCGCCCCCCACGGAATACTCATGATATCTGCCTTCTGCCTGGGATTCAAGTACACCGAAACAGATATAGGCAGTTATTAGTCCTACGGCGGCAATAACGATCATTACCAATAGATCAAGCAGTTTTTCTCCTTGCATAAGTTTTCATTAAGGTTATAAAGTTAATATATATGATGAATGTATGTAAATCTAAAATTTTCGTCGAATGTGTAGGTTCAAGGTCCAATGCACGTTCAAGGTTCAAAGTTGAGTCCACTCCGAAAAGTGTAAGAATAGATCATGCCACAAAAACACGAAAACACAAAATTTCACAAATGATTGATATTTAATTATTTATATTTTCTGTTCTTTTGTGATTTAGTGCTTTTGTGGCGAAAAATGACTTTTAGGAGGGGACTCAAAGTTCAAGGTTCAAAGGTGGAAGGTTATTATACATTCTTCACTATTCATTATTAAATGACTTATATTTAAGACTAGCAATGATTAATCAGCTTCCAACAGTATTGCTTTCTGTGTGCACTTATGCACTGGTAGTGGTCTTAGCGCATCCCGCTAGCGCACAAGAGTTCTCGAGCACCTATTCTGAGGTCACAGGAACAAACTGCAAATACCTTGATGAACTTTATCCTGAGGAAGAATTCGGGGATGGTGCTGATATCCCTTCGATATGTGAAGGGATGGGGGTTTACAATGTATATATTTACTATGATTTCTATGGTAATGACATTCTCAGTATCATAGAAGGGCGTGGTGAAGAGGAGGAATGGTTCACAGACATGTTTGTGGAAGGCTGTGAAGACTCACAAATGTATGGGGGAAAATTGGAATGGCGCTTGGTTGACGAGAAACCTTATGCCTGTATTATAAGATTTACCTGCTTGGAAATGAGAGAAAGAACCGACGAAGAGACAGGAAATATTTACGAGATTTTTGAACAAACAAGTGAATATTTATTGGTGCGAGGCCTGGAAGGATATGATAAAATCAAGTTTGATGTTGATGTGAAAATCACCAGAAAGGCGAATGAGCAAGCTCGAATACTTGCGGATGAGGCGTATATGAAATTCTATAATTAAATTAAACCAGCCTCCTGGCTTTTATCTCAAGGTATTTGTTGATCGTGTCGATCGTCAGGTTTTGAGGGGAGGTTAATATTGCATGGATACCGTTCTGATGCAATTCTTTAACGATTAGCTTTTTTTCATATTGGAATTTATAAGCGATTGTCTTAACATAGACCTGTTCTAAATTCTTAGAATCTTTTTCTATTACATTCTTTATCTCCGTATTCTGAAAAAATACGACCACCAATAAATGTTTTCGATTTATCAGGCGGAGATACGGCAATTCCCGCTTCAAAGAAGAGACACTTTCAAAATTGGAGAACAGGATGAGAAGGCTTCTTTGCTTTATCTTTTGACGAAGGGTAGCGTACAGGTTTTCATAACTTGATTCAAGGAACCCTGTTTTTTGATGGTAAAGGGTTTCCATGATCTTGTTGATCTGTCCCCCTTTCATGCTGGCGGGCAATACTGAATCAATACGTTCATTAAAAGTGATCAACCCGGCTTTGTCACCCTTCTTAAGTGCGATATTGAGAAGTACGAGGGAGGAATTAATTGAATAATCGAGAAGTGTCATACCTTCGAATGGCATTTTCATCACTCTGCCCATATTTATCGCACAAAAGATATTCTGAGACCTCTCATCCTGGTACTGATTTACCATTAGATCTGTATGTCTAGCAGTCGCTTTCCAGTTGATCGTTCGGAAATCATCACCTTGTACATATTTTTTTATCTGGTCGAATTCATAGTTGAATCCTATCCTTCTGATTTTTTTAATCCCATAGTCGGAAAGGCGGTTGGAAATTGCAAAGACTTCATATTTACGCATTTGCATATAGGAAGGGTACACGGTCACGATCACAGGGTCGGCTAAACGAAAACGCC
>JACZTA010000317.1 GCA_022573915.1 Bacteroidota bacterium
TGCAGAAAGTACCGGCAGATGCATCAACGCCACAGGATCCGATTGTTCAGGGAGAAAGGACCACGATCATTTCCCATGTGCTGCCCGAAATGGTCGCCATTATAGATGAGTACAATGAATTTCCGGCTGAGGATTCTGTATTCGGGCCGGCTCCCGCACCCGTTCCTCCTGAAGATGATATTTTAAGTTCGCTGCAAGAACGGCAAAGAGAACTGTATGACGATTTCATATACGCGCTCATTGTAGGTAATTTGATTTACGAAGACGACGCAGCAGCGTACCCCATATTTCAACAATTGATTGAACAGAATGTAGACAATGAAATATTGCGCTTAATGAAGCGTAAGCTTTCCGGCGCATTACAGAACAGCACCCAGACGGTGATCAATGATTATGTGAACGGTATTATTCCTAAAGTAAAGAAGGAACAAAGGGAGTACTTTATGCTCGCATCGAATGAAATGGAGCTCTTGATGGAGCTGAGAGATGAATCCGATCCATTTTATAATAGTTATTCTGCCAGGAAATTATTCTTCCAGGGCAGGTCAAAACTGATCACAAGGAATAAAGATGAGATCAGGAAAGCAATAGAACTTTTAAAGTATTCACTTCAATTGGAGCCGAGTATGGCTTACACACATAATGCCGTGGGTATTGCATTGGGAAAGATTGGCCGGAATGATGAAGCAATAACCCATTATCTCAACGCTATCCAATTGGCACCAATTTGGGCTTTCCCATATGCAAATCTTGCTTTAATTTATAAGAACAGGGGTGAGTTTGAAAAAGCCACCGAATATTTTGAGAAAGCCCTTAGTATTGATTCTACCTATACCTCGGCCGTTATTGGCTTAGGTTCAATTGCTTCTGAGCAATATGATTACCAGGTGGCAATTAATTATTATAATCGAGCGCTGGATTATGAACCGGAAAACATTCATGCAATGGTTGCGCTTGGAACCGCGTATAGAAAGCTTGCTCAATTTGAGACGGCGATGTCCTTTTATACCAAAGCATTATTAATTGATGACAACTCCCCCGAGATATATTATCGAATAGCTGAGTTGCATAACCATCGGGGACGTCTTGAGGAAGCCATCAAATATTTCAAAATTGCCATTGAAAAGGATAAGTATTTTTCACATGCATATTATTCGTTAGGGTTAGCTTACAGTGATCTTCAGCATTATGAATCAGCAGCGAAGTACATCGAAAAATATTTAGAGATGGAACCACACGATTTGAAGGCGCTACGCGATATTGGGTGGGTTTATGTTTATCAGCAGAATTTTGAGCTGGCGGAACTGAATTATAAAATGGCAATTGCAATTGATTCTACTGATTTTGAAGCATATTTTGGCTTGGGTTGTTTGTACATGGATCTAAGGCAATTAGATGAAGCAAAAAAATACTTTGATCAAACTATCATCAACATAGGTCCAGACAACCGGCTGCTTATTCTCAACCTGGCACATATCTATTATAACGGAGGAGGCGATCTTGAGATTGCCGCGACCTATTTTGAAAAAGGACCTACATTGTATACGGAGGTGTTGACGCTTGCGACAATATATTTTACGCTGGAGAACTATTCAGAAGCTCTCATAAATTTTGAATGGGTGGCGTCTTTTCATAATTACCGACATTTAAAACCTGTAATTGGGATGGGTTTATGCTACATGTATCTGGGAAAGTTTAACGAGTCAGAAGACTTTTTAAAAAGAGCTATCAAACTAAACAAAAGGAATCCGGTTCGTTATTTTGATTTGGCAGCGTGTTATTCCTATTTTGATCAGAATAAGAAAGCGATTAAGATGTTAAAACGTGCTTTGCGTAAAGGATTTGATGATTACACTATTATCAATACAGATCCGTTATTAGATAATATAAGGGAAGAAGAAAAATTTAAAAAGCTCGTTAAGAAATATTTTTAGACCCTCGAAATCAGATCGATGAAGCAGTTTTACCTCCTGTGCATTGTTTCCTTCCTATTTCTAAGTTCCGTTGAGTCCTATGCACAGGTTAAGGATCCGGATGGCAGTGAGACGGTAACTCCACGAGGTGTGAGGCCGGTTGGAATGCAATCTGAATCAGGATCGGTTCGGGCGGTGATCATCGGTATATCTGATTATAAAGAAATAGATGACCTTAAATATGCCGCCCGGGATGCAGAAATATTTTACGATTATCTGGTTTCAAACGCCGGAGGAAATATCGATTCTGCCAGGATTGATCTGTTGACAAACGAACAGGCAAATTTTGGTAATATCTGGAAGTCTTTTGAGCGACTCAAGGCAGAATCTGTTGCCGGGGATAAGGTTATCATATATTTTTCGGGGCATGGGGATGTTGAAACGTTAACCGACGCACAAAACGGTTATCTCCTCACCTATAACACAAATAAAAATGTCTATCCCCTGGGTGGGTTTCCCTTGTCTATGTTAAGCCATTATTTGATAACACTTTCCAATATGGATGTGCAGGTGATTTTCATTGGAGATGCTTGCAGATCAGGTAAACTGGCCGGAGGAATGGATGGTGCTATGCAAACCAATGCCTTGCTTAAAATGCAGTGGGCAAATGAGATAAAGATTCTGTCATGTCAGCCCGGCGAACTCTCTATGGAGAGCGCTACCTGTGGCGGTGGGCGAGGGATATTTTCTTATCATCTGGTACAAGGACTTTATGGATTGGCGGATGAGAATGGAGATGGAGATGTAACATTGGCAGAACTCCAGATTTATTTATTAAAAAAAGTACCTCCTGCTTCACCCTTTCCTCAAAATCCTGTGGTAACAGGAAACTTTATCACTTCCCTTGCCCGGGTAGATACTCAATCCTTACTTGCATTGCGTGAAAAACAAAGCGTATACGAAAACTATATTGCATCTCTTGAACCCAGGGGGCAGATTGGTGGATTTCTGGAAGAGCTTGAGCCGGAGAAAAAGAGAATATACCTGCATTTCAGAAAATTTATTGAAGAGGGAAACCTGATCACACCGGCACATGCTTGTGCCTTGGAGGCATTTACGCGAATGACTAAGATGGATGTGAACGAATCCATCATCAAGATGATGCAAAGAAACCTCGCGGCTGCCTTACAAAATGAAGCGCAGGATGTCATCAGTAATTACGTCAACAGCATCATTCCCGTAG
>JACZTA010000101.1 GCA_022573915.1 Bacteroidota bacterium
GCTCAAATTAAACATCAAACAATGGAAGAAAGAAGAAGAATTTATCAACAACAAAAATTAGTATCTTGAGTCAAAACCCTCCTATAAATAATCAGGGAGTTTGTCCACTTTAGGCTGAATACATACATATGATCGTAATTCCGCTCTTCTTGTTGATTGGAATGTCATGGTCGAACATCCCAAATAGTTTCTTAACACTTAACTTCTTAATTTTCATATTATGTCAGTTTGTCGTCTATTATCTAATAGCAGCCAACGGTCTGAATATGGTGAGTTTGGCATTTCTACGCTCATATATTTCAAATTACCACAATGTTTATTTATTGCCATCATCTTCATTATTAGTACTATCTGCCAAATGCACTATATTTATTTCCAACCGTAAATAGGCTCTATCGTCAAAAGAAATCATATTTATATTTTTCCCTTTTGTTGATTTATAAAGGTTGTAACACAATGGATCATTTTCTAAAATATAGCTTAAATAAGTTTCAGTTTCATTCAGTGTATTAAAAAGTTTTGGATAGCCATCGCTTGCCAAAATAATGCTTTTTGAATTTTTAGTTTCTATTACTTTTACCTGGGAAATGTTTATGGGGAAACCATCTACAACACAATAGGAATATTCGCTATCAAATCTAATATTCTGAAAGGACGATTGGCTAATTAATAATGGAAGAATAAACTCTCTTCCTGTATCAAATTCTCTTAAATAGTCAATAGTTTTCCCTGCAATCAACTCTTTTGTAATGTAGAATGCTCTTGTTTCAGATAAAAGTTTATCAATTAACTTATTGTTGGTATGCAACTTATTATCTACCATACATTGACAATCTCCAATCATCCAAATCTGATTATAATAACTGCTATATATCACGATTGAAGCTGTTAATCTGTTTAACGGATTATTTTTCACATTTTCTAATAAACTATTTATAGTGTAATAATCACTCATAGACTTAGTAAAAATATCAATAGCTTGGGATAAACTTGTTGTTTTTTCAAGATTTAAAACAGCTTTTCCCAAAATTTCAGATACAAGTAAGCCACTTTTTTTATTATCATATAATACAGAAGATTTTGTAGTAGCACCGTCTATGATACAAGTGAAATAATTATTGTAAACTATTTTATCTTCACAATTCTCAATCTTATTTTCTTTCGAGATAATATTTTTTTCAATTATTTTAAAATTCATAAAATTCCTTAATTTTTATATCAACAGGGAAACCATCAATAACATCACATTCAACCAGCATAAATAAATTTTCTTTGATTTTTTTTATTCCCTTTGTTTTTTTTATATAATGTTCTGTAAAATACTGAGCGGAAGCGATTGTTCCATACGTATGAGAACCAGAAAATAAACTTATATATGTTTGTTTATTAGAATCAAAAGGATTTTTCATTCTTATTGCAATACCATAGTCTTTAATTACTTCTTTACCTTCCGTAACACCAGAATATTCAACGTTGGTTTTTCCTTTGTTCCAAAATATTGTTGAATTTTTTTGATGAACAATGTCTAATGCCTTTATTTTATCTAAAAAAAGTTTAGTTATCTCATTATTTTTAGGGCCTCCAAGCAATATTATGTCATTTTCAATTTGTTTTTGTATTTGATCAATTGAGAGTAATATATTTTGAATTCTGATATTGTATGATTTTCCCAAAGATTCTACAATTTGACCAAGTGCTCTCAATTGACCAATTCCAGTAGCTGGTCTATAATACTCTCCTGTATCAGTTTTTGAGGAAGTAGATGCACAAATAATTAGTTTCTGAGGATCTTTGATTCTCCAAAGTCTTTTAACAGGGTTTTTAAAAAGATAAAAACTTGAAAACTTGACTACCATTATTCCAAGTGCAAACCAAATAAAACTTGTTACTATTCCTATAATTATATTCTCAATCATATTGCTCTTTCATTTTTCCAAATTACCGCCAACTTGTTTATATGCTCACCAAAGGTGCACATATCCTTCAAAATAACAATATTTACTTACTTCAGGAATTGCGAATATCTCAACTTAAAGCGGACCGGCCTTTTAAAATTCAGGTAACACTTCGAACCGAGACTTGGGGATTATAAAACTATCTATGGAATTGCGTTTAGCCAGGCTCGGTGAAGAAGTGCTGAATTTTAAGCAGCCTTGACTTTTTGTCCGCCAGCCTCGCCTTTGCGTAGCGCTTCGGGCGCCTGCGCTAAAGCTTCAGCGACAGCGTGCGGAGCAAGGCCGGCGGAGAAGGCGATGCGGAAAGCAAAAAGAACAATGCGCAAAAGTGCAACAATGTAATCACGTGCTACAAGTTTATACGCCTCTGGCGTACGCGCGCTAGCAACAAACATATACGAGTTGGTGTATTGAAACAAAAAAACCCTCTCCGTGAAATAGAAAGGGTTTTTAAATATGTTATTTACCGTTGTTTTAATACTCTGGCATTGCCGGGCCCGCTGGCATTGCCGGTTTTTCCTTTTCAGGTTTATCAGCAACAACACACTCGGTGGTGATAAACATACCGGCAATAGAAGCACCGTTTTCAAGCGCTATCCTGTTAACCTTTGTCGGATCGATCACACCGGCTTCAAGCAGGTTCTCATATTTGTCAGTTCTTGCATTAAAACCGAAATCATCTTTGCCTTCCTTCACCTTCTGTACAACGATGGATCCTTCGTGGCCTGCGTTGATTGCGATCTGTCTCAGAGGTTCTTCTAAAGCTCTCTTAGTCAGATTTATACCCATTTGTTCATCTTCATTCTCAGCTTTAAGCTCGTCCAATGCGGGTAAAGCCCTGAGGTATGATACACCGCCACCGGGTACAACACCTTCTTCGACTGCTGCCCTGGTTGCATGTAAAGCATCGTCAACACGATCTTTCTTTTCTTTCATTTCAATTTCTGTAGCTGCCCCAACATATATCACAGCAACTCCACCGGAAAGCTTGGCTAACCTCTCTTGAAGTTTTTCCTTATCATAATCAGAGGTAGAAGCTTCGATCTGCGTTTTGATTTGATTCACTCTTGCTTTGATATCCTCTTTCTTACCTCCGCCATTGATAATAGTCGTATTCTCTTTATCGATGATCACTTTTTCGGCTCTTCCAAGGAAAGTTAATTCGGTACCTTCCAATTTATAACCGCGATCTTCAGAGATAACAGTACCACCGGTCAAAACAGCGATATCCTCAAGCATTTCTTTTCTCCTGTCACCAAAGCCCGGAGCCTTCACCGCGCAAACTTTCAATGTGCCTCTCAATTTATTGACAACTATTGTAGCCAAAGCTTCGCCGTCAACATCTTCAGCGAGGATCAGAAATGGATTACCGCCCTGTGCGACTTGTTCCAAAACAGGAAGCATATCCTTCATGTTGGAGATCTTCTTGTCGTGAATGAGAATATAAGGATTCTCCAATTCCGTTTCCATCTTTTCAGGATTAGTAACGAAATAGGGGGAGAGATAACCTCTGTCGAATTGCATACCTTCAACAATATCTACGTTCGTATCAGTACTCTTAGCTTCTTCCACAGTAATTACGCCCTCTTTCTTCACCTTCTCCATCGCCTCGGCTATAAATCCTCCGATCTCGGAATCATTATTTGCCGAGATAGTAGCGATCTGTTCGATCTTGCTATTATCATCACCAACCACCTGGGATTGTTTTGCCAGGCTTTCGCTTATCGCTTTAATACTCTTATCGATTCCTCTCTTGAGATCCATTGGGTTTGCACCTGCACTCACATATTTCAAACCTGCAGTCATCATGGCCTGAGCCAATACCGTTGCAGTAGTGGTTCCATCACCCGCAACATCAGAAGTTTTTGAAGCCGCTTCCTTGATTAACTGTGCTCCAATATTTTCTTGCGGATCTTCTAATTCAATCTCTTTGGCCACCGTTACACCATCTTTGGTGATCGTTGGAGGTCCAAACTTTTTTTCAAGGATCACATTTCGACCCTTAGGGCCCAGTGTGATCTTTACAGCATTGGCCAGGACGTCAATACCTCTTTTTAATGCCTCTCTGGCTTCGCTGTTGTACGTTATTAATTTTGCCATTTTTATCTTGTTTTAAGTTGTCCGTCAACCGACGAAACGTTAGTTGAATTCTTTCCTCGCCCGCCAAAGCCTCGGCGACGGCGGGATATTAAAACTTAAATTACCGCAAAGATGTCCGATTCTCTCATGATGAGATAATCGTTTCCATCTATGGTAATTTCGGTACCGGAATATTTTCCGTATAAAATACTGTCACCTACTTTTACTGTGATAGGCTCATCAGGTTTCCCTGTACCAACAGCGATGACTTTACCTTTCTGGGGTTTTTCTTTTGCAGTATCAGGAATGATGATCCCACCGGAAGTTTTTTCTTCTGCTTCTGCAGCCTCAACGAGAACCCTGTCAGCCAGGGGTTTGATACCGATTGTTTTCTTTGCCATTTTATTTCAATTTTATGATGTTAGTGAATTGAGTTTTTTCTTTTATCACATTTAATGCCAACGTAAATTATGTGTCAAAATTTCTGTTTACTGTCTGATTCCATCTTGAATCACGACAATATGACATATAAATATTAATTAATTGGAGATGTCCTTATTGTAATACGGCGCCTTTTACCTGTGGATAGTTTGCTCTCCCCTGATAACTTTTACGCTGTAAATTCGTAATACCTTAATACTGCAAAGATAATGAAAAAATTAAATCAAAATTGGATAACTGAAGGCACAATTGACTTTGAATACAAGAAGTATCTGTTATTAGCTTATCTGCAAAGGATCAATAAGGATTTTGATCAATATAAGTTATATCCGTGCCTGTCTGATTTAATTGAGCATTATCGAAACCTGGTTGAATTAAGAACAAATCAGGAAGCGATCTACAATCAGGCTACAGGTGAGATCACCAAAATAGACCTGAATAACTTCATCATAGAGTATGAGAGGATAATTGAGAACGATGAGTACATGGAGGAGGTGGAGCAGATCCTTGATTTCGCGATTCCCAAGATAGTTGAGTTCCTGAAGGATGGAAAGGAGATCTATGATTTTGTAGAAGACAAGCTTCGGATCGAGCCCATCGGAATCATGGCGATCTACACGGATGAAGGGTATATGTTACTAAGCGAAAATGCGAAGAAAGACACAATGGTGTACGAATATCATATGACTTTCTTCGAAAGTGTGAAAGAGCGTTTCAGAGCAATAAAAACTAAGTATATCACAACCTATAAACACTCAATCGCCAATTCGTATGAGAATATTAAGATAGACCTTGTCAGGACTTACAAGGAATTTGCTAATCCGGCTACCTACATGATCGAAAGTTCCCGTTCCTTTCCGTTAAAGGAAACATTCCTGCCTATCGCCAAAAGATCACTGGTCAGGTATATTACAACCCATTCAGCTTAAAAAACTAATTATTTAAAGGATCGAGATCCGGTGGAGGACCTTCATCAACCGGTGGGGCTATGGGAAACTGACCTGCTCCGGGATTAGCAACCGGAATTCCGGTTGCTGTACCTGGAGAATCCTTATCACTCTTATCAAGGAATACATTCATACCAAGACTCAATACAAAAACAGCAATCGCGAGTCCCCAAGTAGCTTTTTCGAGGAAATCAGTTGTTCTTTGTACTCCGAAGTATTGGGTCGATCCACCACCAAACGTAGCACTCAGGCCACCGCCTTTAGGATTTTGTACCAATACTATGAGTATCAGAAAAACACATGCAATTACAATTAGTACCGTGAGAAATATATACATGATTTTTACTTCCCGAGCTTTTTAATTCGGTCTGCAAAATAAGTACTTTTTTCAGGATTTTGCAAAATTAGTTTCTCGTATACCTGTATTGCTTTTTCGGTCTCTCCTTGCAATACAAGGATTTGCGCAAGCGTATCCGAAATAATATCCTCATTTTCTTCCACAGATGAAATGGCTTCTTCCTTGAGATTTGCTTTTGCCGGCCCCTTTTTCTGTTTTTCTTTATTAGTTGCAACAAATTTCTTGATTATACCCATTTCCTCTTCGGTGGGCGATAGTATCTTACCCGGATGCAGGTCTAGTTTTGCAACCTGAGATACTTCTTCAAACTGTTCCGATGAACGCTCAGATTCATCTACCGGATCTACTTTTATCTCTGGCTTATCCGGTTGTTTTGGTCGCGGTTCTTCCCCTTCCTTTAATATATTTAGCCATTCGGTAAACGACCGTTTTATTTCCTTGTCTTCGATTTGAATCTTATTATCGGGGAGTTCCTCCTGGTCAGCTTTAGTTTCCTCTGGAAGTACGTCCTGCGGTGCCGGTTCAATAAGAACTTCATTTTCTTTAACCTCAACTTGATCTTTCTGGGATACAGGGATTTTTATATCTTTTCCAGGTGGTGTTTCAGTGAAAAGAGGAGAGACAAGTTCAAATAGTTTTTGTCGGTTACCGGCATAGGCCGCTGCTTTGCCCAGATAGTTATCCGCCTCGATATCATTATCCCGAACCTTTTGTTTGGCTATCAGCATGTGGGCAGTCTGGAAATAAGGAAACTGGGATACGAACTCATTCAACCCTTCAAAATCTGATTTTTTAAGTTCATCAGGATTTTCTACCAGGGCTATGAATTCCTCGTTGTTCATTTAAATTACCAGTTAACTACTGCCTTATTAAAAACATCCTCAATCAATTGCGCATTGATCTCATCAATAAGTTGCAGTTCAATATCTGAAATATTGACTGAACTGTCAAATTCAGTAAACCGGGAAAAGCTTTTTTCCCAGTCCTGGTTCTCTTCCTTGGAATTCACGAAGCTAACCTTAATCGTAATAGTCAGCCTGTTGAGCAGGGCAGTTTCGTTGGCTGTTGGAGCGACGGGAGTGATATTGTAGTTGGTGATCGAACCTGCTATGTTCAGGTCCCCGTTTCTTTCAATTAATACAAGGCTGGTTTCACTAATAAACTTGTCCTTTAATGCTTCTGTCAGATCCTGACTTAAAGTGGGTACCACGAATGATGCATTATTTGGGAAGTGAGCAATTGAGATGGTTTTTACTTCAGAACTGATACTAATACCCGAAAATTTATAGATGCGGCAGCTCGCACTGAGTATTGCAATCAACGTTATGACAAGCAGATATTTTTTTAGAGTGAAACTTAACATTGTTGAATTCCGGATTAGTCCATGATAATTGGTGGTATGTCGATAATCTTCACTTCCAGTCTTCTGTTCTCACGGTGTTTTTCGTCAGTGCATTTCTTACCGTCTTTACATTTATTTAACAGTTCAGACTCGCCATATCCCTTATAGCTCAGTTTACCCTCATCAATACCCTGCACAGTGAGAATTTTTACCATGGCTTTAGCTCTTTGACGGGATAGCAGTTGGTTAGTCTCCGCTTCACCTCTTGAATCCGTAAATATTCCTATTTCAATATTTAGTTCCGGATTGATCTCGAGCAACTCTCTTACAAAATCAAGGCAGATCATTATCGAAGTTCCTCCGAATTGCGTTGTGGCTGTAAAATCAAATTCTCCAAATCGCAGAACGTCACCAAGCACGAGACCTTTCATGGTAACCAGTGCCTCCCTGGTAACATCATTGGCCAGATCCTCCTGCGTGATCACAATTAGTTCATGCTTTCCTTCCTGAGCCGCAATCTTATTGATGTTGGCTGAGCCAAGGAAAATTAATAAAATCATGAACGTAATTTTCTTCATTTTTATTCAGATGAATTCTTTAGATGAAATATTCCTTATAACTCTATATCATATTCTTTTATTTTCCTGTAGAGCGTTCTTTCAGAAATACCGAGGTCCTTGGCTGCCTCCTTTCTTCTGCTTTTATGCTTGTTCAATGCTTTAATGATGAGTTCCTTTTCTCTATCAGAAATAGTTAATGACTCTTCGACAATCTCTGCTTCTTTGTACTGACTGATCTCTTTTTCACTTAAAATGACCGGGTCATTTCCTATTTTTTCGTTATTTGCCTGCACTCTTGGATCGTTGCTTCTAACCGGGTTATTTTGAAAAGTATCTGATAAGGTGGAGAGATCCGTTACCGGCAGATCAGCATTCAGCTTATCTGGTAATTTATCAGCAAAGATCTGCTTGAGTTGATTTACATCTTTCTTTAGTTCAAAAAGTATTCGATACATTAATTCACGCTCCGAATAACTTTCCTTTTCCCTCTCTACTTGATCTGCCAGTATGGGTAAAGATTCCTGTTCGCTATCGGGTAAGAAGTTTTTTAAATCCTCAAGCGTAAGGATGTTTTTACCACTGATAGCGGAAATTTGTTCAGCTATATTTTTTAATTGTCTAACATTTCCCGGCCACCTGTACTCAACCAAAGCGCTTACGGCACCCTCCTCCAGTTTGATGACATCGGTTTTATATCTATCTGCAAAATCTGCGCTGAATTTTTTGAAAAGAATCAATATATCTTCTTTTCTCTCCCGCAATGGCGGAATATAGATGGGAACTGTGTTAAGCCGGTAATACAAATCCTCGCGGAATTTACCCAGCCTGATTAAATGCAGCAAGTCCCTGTTGGTGGCGACGATTACCCGGACGTTTGTTTTCTGCACATTCGAAGAGCCAACCCTGATAAACTCTCCCGATTCAATTACCCGCAACAATCGCGCCTGGGTACTTCTGGGCATTTCCGATACTTCATCAAGAAATATAGTACCATCTTTTACAGATTCAAAATATCCTTTTCGTGCTTCATGTGCTCCGGTAAATGCACCCTTCTCATGTCCAAAAAGTTCTGAATCAATTGTTCCTTCCGGTATGGCTCCGCAATTAATCGCAATGAATGGATTATGTTTTCTCGAACTATTGCTATGGATGATCTGCGAGAACACTTCCTTGCCAACTCCACTTTCGCCTGAAATCAATATGGTCAGGTCTGTTGAGGCTACCTGTAATGCAGTTCTCAGCGCGTTATTCAGCAAAGGTGAATTTCCAATAATTCCAAATCGTTGTTTTACACCTTGAAGGTCTTTATCACTCATTACATCAATTAGTTGAAATTGTAGGTCTTTAAGCCACCACTTTTCCGAATAGGGTAGCGGAGGTACAGCGATTGACCATTATATTCACATAATCGCCTGAAGAGTATTTCTCTCTTGGAAAGATCACCACTTTGTTTTGGTCATTTCGCCCATATAGTTCATTCTCTGAGCGTTTTGAAACTCCTTCAACCAGGACGCGGTGAACCTTATTAATATCCATCTGATTTCTTTTGTAGGAATGTTCTAATTGCAATGATATGATCTCGTTAAGTCTTTCAGATTTAACCGCCTCCGGTATATCATCCTTGTATTTCTTTTGCGCCAGTGTTCCCGGCCTTTCGCTATACTTGAACATATAAGCCATATCATATTCCACCCAGTTCATCATACTCAGGGTCTCGTTATGATCCTCCTGGGTTTCTCCACAAAATCCGGATATGGTGTCCGTCGAGATTCCGCAGCCGGGTATGATCCGTTTAATAGATTCAATACGTTCCTTATACCAGTTCCGGTCATAGGTGCGATTCATCCTTTTCAGAATTACAGAACTTCCTGATTGAACGGGTAAGTGGATATAATTGCAAATATTATCATACTTCGCTATGGTGTGCAATACTTCATCCACCATATCCTTAGGGTGGGAAGTCGAGAACCTTATCCGCAATAGGGGAGAAACCTTCGCAACCTGTTCCAGTAAATATGTAAAAGTCACAAGCTGACCGGTTTTCTTGTCTTTCCACTTATAAGAATCAACATTTTGTCCTAGTAGTGTCACCTCCCGGTATCCATTGTTAAATAATTCCCGGGCTTCTTTAATGATTGAATGCATATCGCGCGATCTTTCCCTGCCCCGGGTAAATGGTACGACACAAAAAGAACACATATTATCACATCCGCGCATAATTGAAATGAAAGCGGTCACGCCATTTGTATCCAGGCGAACAGGACTTATGTCTGCATAGGTTTCTTCCCTGGATAACAGCACGTTGATCGCCGCCTGACCACCGTCTACCTGGGTGATCAAGTTAGGAAGCTCTCGATATGCATCCGGGCCGATGACAATGTCAATTAACTTTTCCTCTTCCAGCAATTTATGCTTTAGCCGCTCCGCCATGCAACCAAGAAGCCCTATAATAGCGTTGGGTTTTTTCTTTTTAATACTTCGTAACTCATTAAGCCTGTTTCTAACGGTCTGCTCTGCATTCTCCCGAATGGCGCAAGTGTTTACAAAGATCATTTCTGCTTCTTTGTAGTCTGAAACCGATTCGTACCCTTCCTTATTTAATATGGAGGCGACGATCTCACTATCTGAGAAATTCATCTGACAGCCATATGTCTCTAAATAGTACTTTCGTTTACCGTTACCCGCACCGGATTTAGCAGAAGAAAAGACCTCGCCCTGCCTCTTTTCGTCGATATTTGTAGTTGATGAATGCAACTTTTCGTTCATAATGCGGTCTTATAAGTCAATATCGCTGCAAATTTAGTATTTTTATCAACAGAAATGACAAATTGGCAGTTTTTTGCATCCAAGCACGTATGCTTATCATTTTAGGAATGTTCTCTTCATTATTTGTTAGTAACATATCACTCTTAAACACGCTAAACACCAGTTATTGGACGTTATAAGTGGTTGAGTTTTTAAAAATTCATAATTTTACGGAATCCAAACCTAATTTTCGAACCTGATCCGTCCCTCCGGATCATTAAATCATGAACGATGAGAAAATCAATTCCTTTTATCTTGTTACTCGTCATAACCCAACTCGGGCAACTTTCTGCACAGTTAACTATCACCCAAAGTGATATTTTCATTGTAGGAGATACCGTTTTGACGGCGAATGACACAACGAATATTAGTATCCTCTCAACAGGCGCTAACGGGTCGGGTGTGATATGGGATTATTCATCACTTCAACCGGACGAACTGGATACAACTATAATCTTGGATCCGGCTCTCACGCCTTATGCAGCGTTCTTTCCAAATGCAAACCTGGCATTTATGGAAACCGATGGGGATACAACTTTCTTTTATTTTAAATCTAGCGCCTCAGCATTAACGATCGAGGGATTCGGGGCTGAAATTGCAGGTTTAGGTTTGAGTTTCCCGATTATATTTAATCCGGTTTCCACCCTTATAGAGTTGCCGGCATTGTACAATGACAAGTTTAGCGGTACTGCAAGAGGTGAATTAAAATTTGCTTATGCAGATACAATGGGCCCGCTAATAGCTGATTCGATTTGGTTCAAATCTGAATCTCTCAAAGACGACACGATTATCGGTTCAGGCGAACTGCTTCTTCCCAGCGGTACATTCTATGCGCTAAAACAAAAAACGGTTGAAATTCGAACAGACTCTTTATTTGCCCACCTTACTTTCCCGGCTCCTGGTTGGATTGTCATTTTAGCGACGAAAGATACTAACCGTCTTTATACGTGGTGGGTTAACGGAGTAGGGATAGCCTTGGAGATCGATTTGGATAGCCTCGGCGCGGTAGAGAATTTCAATTATACTCTTGAGGCTCCTGTTCTTTCCATTCCGGATAACCCAAGTTATGAGTTGGCTAAGGTTTATCCCAATCCTGCATCAGACTTTGTGACTATCAGCGTGAATGCTGCCACAAATAAGGATTTGATGATGGTGGTGTTTAATAGTCTTGGCCAGATGGTGGATATTAAAACTGTGAGCAATCGCTATGCTTCATTGGGTTCTATCCAACTTAACCTTCACGGGTACCCGGAAGGTATTTATTATTATAGCCTTAAAGATACAGAAGGGAATGCCTATAATTCAGGCAAGTTCGTTGTATCCCGATAGGACTCTTTTACTTTAACCAGTTCCTTGAAGAGCGTTCGTGCAATAATCTTATGAGCTTTTGGATTTGGGTGATCGTCCACTTTTTGTGGAGGATCACCTCTCCAATGCTTATATATTTTATTATATGTTTCAAGATCTTGTTGAGGCAGCAGTTCCCATAAAACTGAATCTGCATTGATCACTTTCATGTGTTTCAATTCCCGGACAAAGACATCATGGTCTTTCGAACCCGGATCATTGCCAATAACCAATAGTATCATCTTGCTGTCATTTTGCCGGCAGATTTCATAGATCTCGTTATAGGCAAATTTTTCCACAGTTGCTTTATCCCGGTAAGGTTTCGGTGTGATTGACAATATCCTCTTGAGCTGGCTTGATCTTATATAATAGCTATCATGCAGAAATAGAGGCATGCTGACATTAAAAGTAAAGGAAAGAAAATCTCCAAATCCCCTTTCAGTATTTTTATACCTTGATAGCGGAAGGTCAAATACTTTTGCTCTAAAAGGAGCGGGAACGATCTCCAGTTCAGTCTCATTTTTTACAATATATGGCATCGGCAAAGCCCCAAAGAAATATGGCCCGTATATACTCACAGCCCTGTTATAAAGCCACCAAGTATATTGCACGACAACATAATCCGGTTTGTGAATGGGGAT
>JACZTA010000102.1 GCA_022573915.1 Bacteroidota bacterium
GGTCATTATTTCGGTGGATGAAAACAACCGTATTAAGCTTATTATCGGATATTAGCATGTTGCTCTCGCTAGCCACAATCGTAAGTATATTACCAGCAGAACCAAGTGCAACAGAGGTAACCGCACTGCTACCGCTCTCTGGTGCATTAACTTTTGCAGGTTCGGCAAATACCACTGTTCTTTTAAACGGTGCTGACTCTTCAAGAAGGAAATAAGAATTAGGTCTGGCTTTGAGGTTTTTCTTCACATGTTGAGCTAAAACGCTCATAGGTAGAAGAATTACCAGCAATGCTACGAATAGCTGTTTCATTGTTAAATAGGTTTTATAGTTCGTAAATAGGAAGAAAGCTTTAGGCCGCTAAATTAAGCATTGCAAATGTATTATACAAACTCTACTCCTTGCCTGAATTTACAATTACTACCCGTATCCATTCACTGTTTGCAACCTTGGAATCGATAAAATTTTCGAAGTTGATCACCGCTTCCGGCACCTTGTAATTTTCGTTTATTACCTGCTTTGAAAGCCCATTTACGTTAACGAAAGTTGTAGTGGTGGGCAGATCTGTTACAGGCCCGCGAAGGTATGCATCCTTAAAATCGAAAAAACCAATTTCCTGAGCCCTCGATCGTATTTCCGTCAGTCTAATTTGAGGTAAAACGGTGATGAACCATCCGATTTGCGTGCTATCTATTCTTCCTAGTGAATCCCAGTGCATCTTTCGGTTTAATAATACCAGTCCACCCTCGTATATGCGCATATCGTAGAACGGACACGTACCAAAGCAGGGCGTTCGGAATATGCTTACGAATAGGGAATCGTCCGAAGGCATTTGTAGCTCAACAGGATCGACAGAACTAACCCCACTTATATTCTTGTCCAAAGCGCATCCCACTCCTGTTAAGAATATTAACGCGGCAAGCACAGCTAAAACGTTCGGATTTTTCATCTTAATAAATTTTTGTGATATTAATTTTATTGAAAAGTCATGGTTCTGCTAAAACCATACCAACGCCTACCGACGTTTTTGGCGGGCTTTCGCTGCCTCTTCCAGCCTGCGCACAAACCCCGATTTCTTTCTTGGTTTGCTTTTCCGCTCTGCCATCTGCGCCCTCAGTTTATCTTCACTCACGATGTACTTTTTCATTATCCACTGTTGAATAAATCCTAACACGTTAAACATGAAGTAATAATAGGTAAGTGCTGAGGAGAAATTATTGAAGATGAATATCATCATGATCGGAAAGAGATATTGCATGACCTTCATCTGCTGATTCGTGGTCGCGGTCATCTGGCTGTTCATGTGTGCATATATAAGGGTAGAGGCTGACATGAGTAACGTAAACAAGCTAATATGATCGCCATAGAAGGGTAATGAGAAACCATTCGGAAAAGTATATATTGAATCATAGGTTGAAAGGTCAGTAGCCCACAAGAATGATTGCTGTCGCAGTTCAAATGAGGTGGGAAAGAACCGGTACATGGCGATCAGTATGGGCATTTGTAATAGCAACGGTAAACAACCTCCTAAAGGATTCACCCCGGCACGCTGAAACAATTTCAACTGTTCGGGGCTAACCTTCGACTGATCATTATTGTACTTCTTTTTCAATTCTTCTATTTCCGGCTTTAGCAAGCTCATCTTTGCCTGCGAGAGATATGATTTATAGGTAAGGGGAGAAACAACAAGCTTAATGATAATTGTCAGGATCAGGATGATAATCCCATAATTCAAACCCCGGTTATCAAGCGCATTAAATATTGGAATGATGAAATACTTATTGACCCAACCAAAAATGCCCCATCCCAGGGGAACGGTCTTCTCGAGCCTGATCCCTGCTTTCTTCAAAGTTTTATAGTGCGTAGGGCCAAAATAAAATCTCAATGGAATATGCTCATCGGGTAGGTGCTTGTAACTCATAGCCATATCCGTAGCTTCCATTTCTTTGACATAAATCTCGGAGGATTTATCCGTGGTGACGGCTAGTTCCAGCTCCGGAAAACCGGTATCGTTGATCAGCGCACTGACAAAAAACTTTTGCTTGAATCCTATCCAATGAACCGCCGTCTTAACTGTTTCCTCATCGTCTTTCCGTTCGCTTAACCAATCTACATCATCATCGTTCAAATACTTGTAGTAGATCTTGGAAGCAATTCTTTCCTGTTTTAAGTTCTGTTCCTGTTTCAATAGTTTGATCTTCCAACTCAAAATCAGGTCACCATTTCGGGGAATTAGTTCATCCATTCCCACTAATCTCAACTCATAATTCAAGAAATTACCCTCACCTTCCAAACTATAGAATTGCTCGATGTAATGGTTGTCATCCAATGAAACCCGCATTCCAACGCTTTTGCTCTCATCGCCTTCTACCAGGAATGAACTTCCTCGTATGTCATTAAAATAAAGCTCGGCACTATTGATGATCTTATTCTCAACAGGAAACAGATAGTTGAATTCATTTTCATCACCTGTAAAAAGGATGAGGCTTAACGAATCATAGGTTTGGTAATCTTTAAGTTCTACGGAATAAACCCTTCCACCTTTGCTGGTCAGAACAATTTTCAATTTCTCATTTTCAATCGTCACAAAGGTTTCTTCACCCTTGGAATAGGGAGCGAAAATTCCAAATTTCTTTTGATTGAGTTCATTTAAAACAGAATCAAAACCAGAACTTACGGGAATGGAATCGTTTGAGGCAACAGCCGGTACGATCGTATCCTGAGTCTCAGGCTGACCCACCGAATCTACCGTTTCACCGGTAGTTGTTTCTGTTTCTTCAGGCGGTTTGGGAGCAAAGAACATCATGTAGCCGATGATGATCACTGCCACTAGAACAAGTCCTGTAATTGTATTACGATCCATTAAATAGAATTAGATTGACGGCAATACTCTTTTGCCGCCACAAAATATTACTTTAAATCGAACTGGTATAATTAAAAAGGAAAGAATTGATCAATTCAGTATAATATCTTCCTTGCTGATCTGAGTTTCCACCTTCTCAAAGCTGTACTTATGCTCCATCGCTGCTTTTATAAATTGCACGAAAAGGGGATGTGGATTATCTACAGTACTCTTTAACTCAGGATGATATTGAACTCCGATGTAGAATGGATGATCTCGCAACTCAACAATTTCAACAAGCTTATTTTCAGGATTGATACCTGAGGCGATTAACCCGGCTTCTTCAAATTTCTCCAAATATTTGTTATTAAATTCAAAACGATGTCTATGTCTTTCTAGAATACTTGTCTGTTTATAAACTTCAAATGCTTTGGATTCAGGATTTATATCGCATGGATAAGCACCTAATCGCATTGTTCCACCCTTCTTCACTACCTTCTTTTGTTCTTCCATTAAATCAATAACAGGGTGGAGAGAATTGGGTTTAATTTCTGTAGAATGAGCATTTTTAAGTTTCAAAACATTACGCGCATACTCGATGACCGCGCATTGCATACCCAGGCAAATACCAAGAAATGGGATCTTATTCACGCGGGCATATTCGCACGCCAGGATCTTTCCCTGAATGCCTCTTTCTCCAAAACCGGGGGCTACAAGAATTGCATCTACCGATTTTAACTTCTGCTCAAAATTTTTCTCGTTAATGGTTTCCGAGTGGATTGCATGTACCGATACCTTGCATTCATTGAGTGCACCTCCATGGATAAAAGATTCGTTAATCGATTTATAAGCATCTTGCAACTCTACGTATTTTCCGACCAGGCCAATTTTAACCACTTTCTTGGAATTTTTTAAGCTCTTCAGGAACTCCAACCAACTGTCCATCTGAGGTTCATCCCGCAGAGGCAGCTTCAATTTACTCAGTGCTATCCGGTCCAGTTTTTCTTTCATCATCAACAATGGTACACTATAGATCGACTTGGCATCTATAGATTCTATAACGGCGTTTGCACTCACGTTACAGAATAAAGCAATCTTCTTTTTCAATGCTAAGGAAAGTGTTTTTTCCGTTCTGCAAACAAGTATATCAGGTTGCACTCCAATTTCAAGTAGTTCCCTGACCGAATGTTGTGTGGGTTTAGTTTTAAGTTCTCCGGCGGCTTTCAAATACGGGATCAATGTTAAATGTATAACAAGGCAATTACTGTTTCCTAAATCCCATTTGACCTGTCTTAACGCTTCTATATAGGGTAGAGATTCAATGTCACCAACAGTACCACCGATCTCACTTACCACTATATCATAATTGCCGGTACCACCCAATAGCATCATTCTTCTCTTTATCTCGTCAGTTATATGAGGAATCACCTGCACGGTTTTCCCCAAATAATCACCGTTGCGTTCCCGGTTGATTACTGTTTGATACACCTGGCCCGTCGTCACGTTATTAGCCTGTGAGGTCGGAATATTCAGAAAACGTTCATAATGGCCCAGATCAAGATCGGTCTCGGCTCCGTCATCGGTTACATAGCATTCGCCATGCTCATAAGGATTCATGGTTCCCGGATCCACATTAATATATGGATCGAATTTTTGAATAGTTACCCGATAACCGCGCGCCTGCAACAGTTTTGCAAGAGAGGCTGATAATATACCTTTACCCAGAGAGGATGTAACACCGCCCGTAACGAATATGTACTTTGTCATGAAAACAAATTTTTGATGTAATGAATTCGATGAGATCGATAAAATCAGCTTGTCTCACCTAACGTTACGGGATACAAAATTAATCAAAAATTCTTGTTCCTCAAAGGAAAGAGATGAATCATTCGCACATTGCATGTTGAATATTTTAGTTTCATGCTTATGCATCTCGCCACTGCGCTCGTCTACATGGCTAAATGGCTAAATGGCTAAATGGCTGAATGGCTGAATGGCTGAATGGCTGAATGGCTGAATGGCTGAATGGCTGAATGGCTGAATGGCTGAATGGCTGAATGGCTGAATGGCTGAATGGCTTTTTAGATTTATTCCTTTCTGGGATTGGTGATACAATGCCCAACCACAACGACAACCACAACCAAAACCCCAATCCCAATCCCAATCCCAATCCCAATCCCAATCCCATCACATGTATCAAAGATTAGACAAACCACAGGCATTATTGAAAACTGTGGAATAATATTTGAACTGATTTAACTTCAACGATAATTATAATTGTATCATTGTGTAATAATCAGGCACAGAAGAACGTCATATTAATAATATGTTGTAGTTTATAATTAAAGATGCGTCGATGGTGATAAAAATAACCTTGCGATCTGTATTCCTTTTGATGGCCGGCATACTCATAAGTAATCTGTCCTTTTCACAAAACATGTCTGGAATTACAGGCAGTAATTATGCAGGAACAAACGCAAATCTGATCAATCCAAGTTTTGCTTCAAACTTACCTTTGAAATGGGAGCTGCACCTGGTAACCATGGGAATGAATTTTGATAATAATTTTGTTGGTATTTCGGCGCTGAATGATGTATTGAATCCTCCACCTGTTCCGGCAGATACAAGTGTCACTACGTTTAATATTGCGAATGAACTGGCTAAATATGGGTTAGTCGTAAGTGATTTTGACCGGCCTAAGTTTAAATATCTCCATATGAATTTTGTCTTAAGAGGGCCTTCCCTGATGATCAAGATCAATAAGAAACATAGCTTCGGATTTCATAATGCAATGAGAATGGGTTTTCGGTTCAATCATTTCTATACCGGATATATCCCGGCTGAGATCGATAGTAATTTGCAATATCAGGGAGCTTATGAATTCCCAAAATTCCGCATCAACATGCTTGCCTTTAGTGAGCTTGGGTTTACGTATTCGGGCATTTTTCAAGATAATAATTCATCGCGTATCCAGGCCGGTGCCACTGTTAAATTACTAAGTGGCATGTTTGGAACCTATATACTTAATAGGAAAGCAAGATTTGAAATACTACCTAATGATGATGTGGAGGTTAACGATTTCCATGTGAAGTACGGCTATATTGATCCGGCCACCTTTAATAATTTACCTGCTAGTCCGGGATTTAGCGACGTGGCAATTGGTAAGGGGCTGGGCGTGGATATAGGAGGCACCTATATAATTAAAAACCGGGGAGCAAGGGCCAACAAAAAAAAGAAAGTAGATTATCAATTCCGGTTGGGAGCATCCGTGATCGATGTGGGGCGAATAAAGTTCAATGGAGGAAAATCACTCGAGATCGATCGGCAAAATATTGTCTTTAACCAGTTTACGACCACAGGGATCAATAGTCCGGGTAGTCTGGATTCTGCCTTAAGCAATAATTTTTATGGCAATCCTACCCAGTCGTTGGTGGCTAATAATATGAAAATGTGGCTGCCAATGGCCCTGAGTGTCCAGGTGGATTATAATATTTGGCAGTTCTTTTACATTAACACAACGATAATTCAGCGCATACCTTATGGTGCTCCCGGCTTGTACAGGGCTAATGTAATTACCGCTACGCCTAGATTTGAGACTCTACTTTTTGAATTGGGTGTCCCCATGATGTTATACGAATATCAGTATCCAAGACTAGGCGCTTACGTGAGGTTATGGGGCTTAACAATTGGATCAGATTATTCTAACGGCTTAATGGGTCTTGGAAATATTTGGGGTATGAACGCATACATGTCACTGAAGATTACTCCCTTTGGAAAGAGAAACAAGAAGAAGAAGAAAACGTCAGGTTGTCCCATGTTTTTCTAGGAGTACGCCGATCCTCCTGTTTAACCAAATTAACCTCCTTTTGCGTAATTTTAATGATCTAACAATATAGGTATGTATTTAATAGCAAGGATTCTAACAATAATGGTAGTGCTGAGTTTATTCAACTTACAAGGCAATGCTCAAACGAAATTAAAGAAAGGCGTGATCACTTTTGAGATCACGAAAATAACCGGTCAGGATATGGACCAGCAGGCTAACGTTGGAATGTTTGATCGCTCAGGTATCACGATGACCTTTGCAAAGAATAGGATCAGTACAGAGATAAAATTCATGACTACAGAAAGAACCATGATAGAAGATCTGAAGGCAGGACAAACCTATATGCTTATGGAGATTGCCCGGCAAAAAGTTGCGATTCACATGAGCAATCGTGAACTTATGAGCCAAAGGAAATCCATTGACTATAATGTTACGTACACCGATGTTACGAAAATGATTGCCGGGTATGAATGTAAAAAAGCAATCCTGAAGTTTTTCGATGGCCGGGAAGAAATAGTTTATTATACCGATGAGTTTTATATCTCCAAGGATCGAAATAAATTAAAATACGACCTGATTGATGGCTTCGTAATGGAATATCCTGAAAAGATATACATGGACATGGAGGCAATCATGACCGTAACGAGCATTACTTCTAAAGTACCGAATAAAAAGGTACTACGAGTCCCCAAAGATTACCCTATCATGACAATGGATGAGTTTAAAACCATGATGATGGATGGGGGAGGAAGAATGCTGGAATAAACACTCACTCCCGCTAAACTCACACTCACTCTTACCTTCCTGTAACCTTTTCTGTTTACTTGCGTAAAAGGAATAACATGCGTTAAGCATTAACCGACAGTTAAGTATTTGCTCAGCTCAATAAAATATAGGAGAACATAACTTACCCGATTGACTCATTCTTTATCGCGGTACCCCAATTCAGACCTCTACTTTTGATTTATTCTTTATTTATTCTTTCAGTAATGTCCACCGGCAATATTGTCCTCTGGTTATATGACATTACTAAGAGGCTACAAACGGGAGGAATTATGCCAGTAAATATTTCAACAGCCGTCATACCTGGAAATGCCAAAGGTTTGATTGACCTGGCAAAAATGATTATTCATCGCCACAACGAATTGGCAGGCAATAGTCCGCTTAGCAGGTTTGACATGATCGATTTCATGGATAAAACTGAGTTGTCTAATCATCGTAACAGGGTTTCCGAAGAATTAATGAGTACAGCTCAGTTAATCATCAAACAATTGGGTGTTGCTAAGAAAACCAACTTAAAAAAGCAGGTCAGGCTCGATGACCTCAAGGTTCAGTTTGAGATAGCCATAAGAGAGCGGGATACAGTATTAGGAATAGAAGAAAACAGGTTAGCGGATATGGATGGTACGGTGGTAGATTACTTGAACCAATGCACCGAACTACTTTTAGAGCGTTTCGAGGGAAACAGCCAGGAGCTGCTAAAGTGGGGGATCATCCTTTATACCGGGCCTAAATCGAAAAAGAAAAAACGTTCTGTCTCAATTTAACTCGGGTTCGGGGTTCATTTAACTTATCTCCAACAGATATTTGTCCACATACTCTCTTACACAACCATCACCGCCATTTGTGTCCAGGATAATTTTTACCTGATCTTTGACAGCGCGTACTGCGTCGGCAGGGCAAGCTGTTTCAGTTAATTCGTTGATCACACCCAGGTCATTTTCATCATCACCTATATAGGCGACCTGGTCCAGGTCAATGTTCATTTCAAGGCACCATTCTTTAAGAATATCCAATTTAGATTGAGGCCCAACATAAACCTTTTCGATCTGCAGAACCCTGGCCCGTTTGGCTACGATCTTTTCGCTTTCTCCCATTCCATGGCTGATGATTCCAACAGCACATCCTGCTTTTTGCAATCTCAGTATCGCATGGCCATCCCTGGCATTGAATTTCTTCATCTCATCACCGGATTCCAGGTAATACATACCGCCATCGGTAAGAACGCCATCCACATCGAGCGCCAGGAATTTGATTTGATTGTTCAAAGGGATGGATCAGATGAGTTTTCTGCCGATAGCGGTCGCAATTGAACCCAGGCTTGCATATAGCTTCCTGAATGTATCAAAATCCAGTTGCTGTGAAGCATCTGATTTGGCCACGGAGGGATCCGGATGAACCTCTATCAATAGCCCTTCCACACCCATTGCCATGCATGCGCGGGCAAGGTCGGGTACACCGTACGCAAATCCCATGGCATGACTAGGATCGAGTATGATAGGAAGATTCGTATTTTCTTTCAGATAAGCTACTCCACAAAGATCCAGCGTGAAACGACTTTTCGTTTCAAAAGTCCTGATACCTCGCTCACAAAGAATGATATTTGGATTACCGCCTGAGAGCATGAATTCAGCGGCCTGGACAAACTCCTGGAGAGTAGTGCCAAATCCCCGTTTTAAGATAACCGGTTTGGTGGTTTTACCACATTTATTCAGTATACCGTGATCATACATTGCCTTGGCACCGATCTGAATAATATCCGTATACTCGATCACCTCATCAACATGGGTGGCATCCTTAACCTCCGTATTAATTAACAATCCATATTTCTCCCTCACCTCTACCAATAGCTTAAGCCCCTCCAAGCCTAACCCCTGGAAGCTATACGGCGAGGTTCTGGGTTTGTAACATCCTCCCCTAATAACAGAAATACCCAACTCTACACATAGCTCAGCCGACCGTGTGATCTGCTCCCTTGATTCAACAGAACAAGGGCCGGAGATCATTAAAGTATTCTTATGCTTTCCACCGATATAATTGTCACCTAACTTTATTTCCCGGTGCCCGGAATGATAATCACTATGTGCCAGTTGAATATCCGTGTCAAAAATAAATGTCTCGTCAATCAAACCTTCGTATTCTCCGTTAAGCTCTTTCAAACTCGAAGAAGTGATCAGGGAAGTCAGCTCGCCATTCTTCAGGATGGTTGCCTTAAGCTCCTCGGCCATGGCTTCAATCCTGCTCTTATCCGCATCTTTTTTAAGATGAACTATCATGATTCTCCTTTAATAAGGTTGTTAAACTTCACTACTCCTACCGGTTCTTTATTGTCATTGAGAACCGGAACGAATAAGATAGGAAAGTTTTTACTCTTTATTATATCTAATAGATCTTTTACCGTTTGAGTTTCATTTACGCAAACCGGGTTGACATTAATCATATCATCCAACGGTAAATTATTGAAATCTGATTTATTTTTAAGCAACCCTTTTCTCACATCCGCGTTGCTGATGATACCCTTTAACCTGCCATCACCATTGGTTAATATGGTAAAACCTAATTTATAATCCTCAATGGATTGCAATACATCCACGAAATTTAATGACTCTGTATTTAAAACGGGGATCTCATCTTTTCCTAACATAAAATCACCAATTGAAAATTTTGATTCCGAATTATCGCTTTTCAAATTTAACATAGCTGCTCCAATTGAGTGAGAGTTCATTAAATACGAACCCGTCACAGCCGCAAACACACCCATGTTTCTTAAGATGAAAGAAACCTCATTATTCACGCCTCCATCCACGTGTATTTTTATAGATGGAAACAAACCTCTGAATTCCCTGATCTTCTTGAAGTTGTTTTTGTTAAAATCGCCGCCACTCTCGCCCGGTGTAGTGGCCATAAATAAAATAAAAGACAGCTCATCCACATATTCTTCAAATATTGTTACGGGTGTATCCGAAACGATTGCCATACCAACCTTTGTATTGATTGATTCGGGAACGATGAGTTTTTCAGTTAAATTTTCATACTGAAAACTCGTCATCTCAATTTGATGCTCTTCAATAAGTTCAAAAAATTTGCCGGGCTCTGGTGAGATGACATGCAGATCAATAGGTGTATCACTTATTTCCCTGATCCTGCGGATATCTTCAAATACGCTGATATCATCGTTACAATCTATGTGAAAAAAATCTACATGATGTTTTTCCAGCTCAGGAATTAACTCCTCAAGTTCCTGAATTTTGTTAGAATAAATGGAGGCCGAAATTTTCATTTAGTGATTTTGGAGCCACAAAGTTAAGCTATTTGGAGTGATATTTTGAATATGGAATTTTCTAAAATATCTCTTGAAATCTATGTTTGGTTGCCGCTAATATGGAATCTGACAGTCATTACAGCTTCATTCCTTCAGATATTAGCTCTGCTTTCTTCAGATCTTCAGGCGTATCAACAGACAATGAATCGTGTTCAGTTATGGCTGTCTTTATTATATAACCATGTTCCAACCATCTTAATTGTTCTAATGATTCCGCTCTTTCCAAAAAGGTCGGTTCCAGGTTAGCAACCTCTTTCAATGTTTCAGATCTATAGCCATACATCTGGATATGTTTGAAATAATCATGTTCGCGTAACCACCCGGATCTCTCCTTGTCTCTCATAAAAGGCAATGCTGTTCTGCTAAAGTAAATGGCATCTCCATTTTTGTTTCTTATCACCTTTATCACACTGGTATCATCCAGGTCATCGTTAGAGACAATTTTCCTTACCAGGGTAGCCAGGTTCGTTCCGGCAGAGTGAAAGCAGGTGCATAAAAGATCAATTTGTTCAGGTTGAATAAAGGGTTCGTCTCCCTGGATATTGATCACTGCATCGAAATGTTCATCCATTTTTTCAATGATCTCATTGCATCGCTCCGTGCCGTTGTTATGTACACCGGTAATCACAGCTTCTCCGCCTATCTTCAGAATAACGTCCCTGATCTCCTCGTTATCGGTTGCAACGATAACTTTATCCAATGACTTAGATAGTGAAACTTGTTCGTACACTCTTTGGATCATCGACTTCCCGCCAATATCAAGCAGCGGCTTTCCGGGAAGACGGGTAGAATCGTAGCGGGAAGGAATAATGCCTATAAATTTCATTTCGGAAATCTAATATAATTGGTTTAAGGTTTTTCGACCATGATATAGTTTCCCATTATTTCAGTCACCTTCACCTCCTGGCCTTTATTAACGTACTCTCCATCCGTAGAAGCATCATATACTCGGCCTCCTATATCAACCTTTCCGGCAGGCCTGAGATCAGCCAGTACAATACCTTTTTTGCCAATTATTGGAACCTCTTCATCCAGGGTAACAGTAAATCCTTCCGCTGCAGCTTGCGTTTGTTTTAAAACCAGTTTTTGGAATATCCGGCTTTTGATTATACTCTTGCCTGTTACTACCGCAAGAATGATCATTAGGATGATAGGAGCAAGCACCTGGAACATGGCGATAACAATATCATTACTGGGAACATACTCAAAATCAAAGAAGTCGTTGCGTATCAATGTGAAAATAAGTGCGAAGAATATTAACATAATCCCGCTCAACCCTGCGATTCCAAAACCCGGGATCACAAATATCTCCAGGGCCAGAAGCGCCAATCCTAGCACGAACATTGCAATCTCCCAATTTGCGGCTAATCCTTCCAGGTAAAGTGGTGCAAAGTATAATACAGCACCGATGAGGGCAGCCAGGCCGGGAAAGCCTACACCGGGTGATTGTAATTCGAAATAGATTCCGCCAATGATCAGCATCAACAACAGGCCATGCAGCATCGGATTCAGCAACAGGGCGATAGCTGTTTCCACGGCAGATATCTGGTATTCCTCCATATGATAATCTACTACTCCTGCCATTTCCAGTACCTCCTTAACAGACCCCGCTTCT
>JACZTA010000103.1 GCA_022573915.1 Bacteroidota bacterium
CTTCATTTAGTTCCAAAGTGAGATCTGAATCCAAACTCTGGTTAACTTTTCTAAATAAAAAACTTCGATGTGGGTCGCCGGTATAAATTCGTTTGTAACCTTTACCGGCTGCAAATGAATTCGTAGGAATCACCCCAATAAGACTATTGTATACATCAGACATGGCTGATGCACCGCTGCCTTCCAGATCCAGACTTGCAATTGCTGAACCGTTGGAATGACAGGAGGTAAGCGCACAATTTGTTTGCATCAGCGTGTATACCTTTTGCCATGTACTCTGGCCGTTACTAAATATGCTGAATAACATTAGAATGGCTGCAGCAGGTAAGATCTTTCGGATAAATATCATTTTATTTAAGTTATGGGTGCCCGGTAATAAGCCCAGGCAAAATTACGGATAAACTAATAGATTAACCACAACTCGTTCCCGACGTATAAATGTATACATATACAACAAGTGAAAGACTCACCTATTAAATAAAAGTTTAATTTTACATGCAGCTCGAACTCAAAAAGCAATAAACTATGGAGATTGAAAGATTATTCGATATCCTTGATAACCAGTTGGAAAACTACAATCAGGATATTTCCTTAGCCGAGAAGGTAAACGGCAAATGGATTCATTATAGTACCCAGGATTTTGTAGATAAAACTAACCAAGTTAGTTTAGGCTTGCTCGCACTGGGTATTCGTGCAGGCGATAATGTCGCTGTCATCTCAAACAACAGGCCGCAATGGAACTTCGTTGATATGGGAATGTTGCAGATAGGTGTAGTTAACGTACCGCTTTATCCCAATATCACAGAAGCCGATTATAATTTTATTTTTAAAGATGCCAGAATAAAACTTGCTTTTGTCTCCGATGAAGAGATCTACGGTAAGATCAAGTCATTCAGTGAGAATATAGAATCACTCCAGGCAATTTATACTTTTAATGAGGTCTCCGGTGCTAAAAGCTGGACTGAGGTGATTGATGCGGGCATAGACGTGGATATGAATGAGGTTAAAAAACTAAAAGAAGGGATAAAAGGTCCGGATCTGGCAACCATCATATATACTTCCGGCACAACAGGTGACCCAAAAGGGGTGATGCTAAGTCATGCGAACATTGTTAGCAATGTGAATCACTGCATTCCCCTATTACCGGTAGGTCCGGAACATAGCGCACTTTCTTTTCTTCCGCTAAATCACTCATTTGAAAGAATGCTGACCTATCTGTATATGAGCCAGGGCATTTCGATTTATTATGCAGAAAACATGGAAACAATAGGGGATAATTTAAAGGAAATACATCCTCATATTTTCGCAACCGTTCCCAGGTTGCTTGAGAAAGTGTATGATAAGATCATGGCCAAAGGCTATGAGTTAAGCGGGGTTAAGAAAAAACTATTTTTTTGGGCATTGAACCTGGGACTGAAATATGAGTACTCAGGAAAGAACGGTGCCTGGTATGGGTTCAAACTAGCGATAGCCAATAAGATCATTTTTAATAAATGGCGTGAAGCGTTGGGAGGAAATCTGAGAGCTTTGGTTTCAGGTGGTGCGGCTTTGCAACCTCGTCTTGCCCGCGTATTCTGTGCTGGTAAGATACCGGTTATGGAAGGTTACGGCTTGACGGAAACATCCCCGGTACTGGCTGTAAATCAGGTGGAAGAGGTGAATAAATGTTTTGGCACCGTAGGTCCGGTATTAGAGGGAGTAGAGTTGAAGATTGCGGAATCGGATGGTGAAATAATTTGCAAGGGGCCAAATATAATGATGGGCTATTATAATCGTCAGGATTTAACCGATGAGGTAATCGACAGTGACGGATGGTTTCACACCGGCGATATTGGGGAATTTGTAGAAGGAAGGTTTCTCAAGATCACCGATAGGAAAAAAGAGTTATTCAAAACCTCCACGGGTAAATATGTGGCGCCTCAACCAATAGAGAATAAATTCAAAGAATCGATGCTGATTGAGCAGATAATGGTGGTGGGGGAATATCAAAAGTTTGTGGGAGCCTTGATCGTTCCGTCTCAGCTAGCGCTGGAGGAATGGTGCAAGGAAAATGGGATTAATAACGGATCCTTTGAAGATATGGTCAAGGAACAAAAGGTGATTGATGAATTCACACGAATCACCGAAGAATTTAACGAGAATTTTGAACACAGCCTACAGATAAAGCAGTTCAGGCTCATACCTGCTGAATGGTCAATCGATACAGGCGAGATGACACCCACCCTGAAGCTCAAAAGGAAGAATGTCATGAAAAAATACGGCCACCTGGTGGATGAAATTTATGCGGAGTGATTGCACGGAAGCAAGAGCGACAGTTTGGGTAAGAGTATTGCTTTATCCCTGTTGCCGTTGCTCAAACTCCTGCTGAAATACAGCAAGAGCAACAGTGTGAGCAAGAGTACTGAGTAATCCCTGTTGCTCAAACTCAAACTCAAACTCCTTCGTGTGTTATCTCCACCGCATTATCTTTCCTGTTTCACGCTCCCCATTTCCCCACACCACTTCATATATATAAATTCCTTTAAAACCGGAGAATTTTATTTCCATCTCACCCTGAGAGGAATATACTATACGGCCATTGATATCAAATATTCTGAATGTATTCTCTTCGCAACTGGTTAATTCAAATAGTATATAATTTGTACTATACTTTACTGATATTCCGGTATCAAAAATCTTATCATTCTTAGGATACGGTTGATTATAAATGTATAATTCATTTTTCTCGTACTTTATGATGAAGTCATTTGTTAGGTGAAAGTTGTAAATACCTGAATTAAAATTATAAGATGCATGAAGCGAGTTGATTAAGGAATCATTGGTATCAAAGATTTCTAGCTGATACTTTGAGAAATAAATATAATTGTTGAACGATTCTATAATGAATGAGGGGGGTATATGGTATCCATAAGCTCCACTGCGATAAATTTCTCTGATATTTGCAGGAGTTGAAATATCATATAAATAGAAATCATAATCGATTTCTCCACCCCCGCTGAAGTATTTTAACACACCTATCATATTATTGGTTATCGCTAAATCAAATAAGCATGATTTGTCAAGAATATAACCTGTTGGTGTTGGCTGTTCAGGGTTTGATAAATCAAAAGTTTGAACTCCGCTTCCGTCAATGGCATAAAGTCTATCATCTGAGACTTCTAAACTCCTTAAGTGCCCTGAAGAAGTAATGAAGGTAACATACTTTGGCAGCCCGGGGTTTGTAATATCTATTACATCTATCCCTGTAATTTTGCAAAGACTTATATAAGCATAGTTTTTATAATAGGCTATACTAAGCGGTTTAGTATGTGTGTCATATGTCTCTGTTTGCTTTGGATTAGTCGGAGATGAGATATCGTAAATCGTAATACCGTTTTTATCTAAAATATAGGCGTAATCAGATACAATATCGATGCTGAGCGGAATTCGGGGGAGAGAAATACTAGCTACTTCAACAGGTAATGCTGGTTTTGAAATATCTATTACCTTCAGATAACTGCCCACTGCGAATATGTATTCACAGGAAGTTGCAATATCCTTAATATCGTAAGATTCTTCAAAGAACCATTCTCCAATTAATTGTGCTTCCGTGGGCTCGTCATTCAGATCAGTATTATTGTTTTGAACTCCCAGTAAAGTTGTTAGGAGAATCGGTAGGATTATATATAACCAGGGTTTTTTCATCATGGGTGTTAACATTCCCGATGTTTTAAGTCTTCCGCAGATGATCCAAGACCTCCTCGGCTTTTGCCGGGTGACTTAAAACAAAATCCGGATTAAATGTTGAGGTCTTATATCTAAAGTGACAAGAGCAACAGTGTGAGCAAGAGTACTGAGTAATCCCTGTTGCTCAAACTCAAACTCAAACTCCTTCGTGTGTTATCTCCACCTCATTATCTTTCCCGTTTCGCGCTCCCCATTTGCCCACACCACTTCATATATATAAATTCCTTTAAAACCGGAGAATTTTATTTCCATTTCACCCTGAGAGGAATATACTATACGGCCATTGATGTCGTAAATTTTGAAGTAATTATAATCAGAAGAGAGCTTGAATAGAATGTAATTATTTGAATAATGAACTGAAATATTTTCATCCTCTTCTACTCTAACTTTAAATGGGCTAAGATCTGGTTTATTGTAAATGTATAAATCCGCTCTACTATCGGTAACAATAAAATAGTCATCCATTAAATAAAGATCCTTAATAAAAAACGGCTTGTCGAAATAATATGTTGCAACAGTTTTTGTATTCGATATATCTGTCAGATTTGATATCTTCAAGTTATTTTCAATGACCAGATAAAGATATTCATCATCTAAATTTATACTTGTATTTATTAGATCCGTTCCAAGTTCACACCAATCAACTTGAGTTATATCTTCAATATTAGAAATACTAAAAATAGACATGGAGTAATAATCTTCCCAGGCAGAACAGGGGCTATGTTTTCCTAAGACTACCGCATAGTTTTGAAGAATTTCTAGGTCAATCGGGTATTTTCCTGAACTTATGGATCCTTTGGATTTAGGAAACAAGGGATTTGATACATCATATGCATAGTAACCGCCTCTTGAACCTAAATAAAGCACATCATTTAAGATTTTCAGCGCTGCTATATTTTTTGGAAAATGTGGTGATGTTACTAAGTTAGGTTGATATGGATTCGAGACATCCAGAATTAATATCCATTTTTTATTTTTAAGAGTTATGTATAAGTAATTCTTATAGATCGCAATATCCGCTGGCTTGGTACTAGTACTAAAACTTCCAACTATTTTTGGATCATTTGGAGATGAAATATCGCAAATTGTTAATCCGTTGTCAGATAATATATAGGCATACTCAAATTCAATAATTATTCTGAAAGCATTTCCTGGAATATAGAGACTACTAACATGTTCAGGGATTGTAGGCTTTGAAATATCTAGAACCCTTAGATAGTTACCTATTGCAAATATGTAATTATCAGAAGTGGCTAA
This sequence comes from Bacteroidota bacterium, assembly GCA_022573915.1. Classification (GTDB taxonomy): domain Bacteria; phylum Bacteroidota; class Bacteroidia; order Chitinophagales; family JACZTA01; genus JACZTA01. Next base: position 4,984 of record JACZTA010000103.1, read on the forward strand.
ATCTTTAATTGATAAGTTTGGAATGTTGGAGGGGGGCCACTTTCCAATCAAGCTTATCTCGCCCGGTTGATTTTCTTGGCTGTAGATTTTGTTTTGTGATCCTAGGAAAGTAATGAGAAGTAAAGGCAGGACAACTATAAATAATATTCTTTTTAACATGGGTTTTGGATTTTGAAAGAATAGTATTAGAAATAAATGTCAACTAAAAATCAAAGTGGAAACGAGTTATGAGGGACTTTATTGCGATAATTTTGTATAAATATCCTGCACACCTGCGATGTTTTAAGTCTTCCGCAGATGATCTAAGACATCCTCAGTTTTTGCCGGGTGACTTAAAACAAAATCCGGATTAAATGTTGAGGTCTTATATTTAAAGTGACAAGAGCAACAGTGTGAGCAAGAGTACTGAGTAATCCCTGTTGCTCAAACTCAAACTCAAACTCAAACTCCTTCGTGTGTTATCTCCACCGCATGATCTTGCCTGTTTTACGCTCCCCATTTCCCCACACCACCTCATATATGTATATACCCTTGAAACCGTCAAATTTTGCTTCTAGCTTGTGCCGTGATGAAAATACTACCCGTCCACTGATATCATAGATTTTGAAGTCATTATTGTCAGAACCAAATTTAAAATGAATATAATTATTTGAATAATGAACTGAAATTGATTCCGGTTCAATTATAGAATTCAGCTTCAGAATCTTCGGTTGGCTGAATATTCTCAGCTTGGTAAATTCATTGATTATAATAAAATCAGCAGTCAAGTAAAAGTAGGGAAACTCATTGGAATAACTCAAGATGGGACCCTGTATGGTTGAATCTTTGATGTTATATATCTTAAATCCTTCTGCAGATAAATAAATATAATCTCTAAAAGATCTTACACGATATGACTTAAATGGAGACCCCCAAAATCCTGCTATTTCATTGTAATAAAGACTCGTAACATTTGAGGAATAGGCGATATCATATATTCTGAAAAAGTAATACGTTTGCGAACTATTTGTACCTTTCCGTATAAGTCCCATAGTATTATTGGATATATCCCAAGACATTGGATATTTCCCTGTATTGATATAACCTATGGATTTTGGGTAAAATGGGAAAGAGATATCATAGATGTAAATCCCATCACTGGAATGGATATAAAGTTTATTTTTATAAACTTTTAAGTTCCCCACATTTTCTGAATGTTCAAACGATAAGATACTTGCCGGCGAATTTTGATTTGAAATATCTATAAGTGATATCCATTTACTGCCTTCTTGACACAAAAACGCAAAATCATTATAAATGGCAACGCTTTTGGGTTTACTATTTGTAGTATAATCTCCAACTATTTTCAAATCATTCGTGGATGAAATATCGCAAATTGTTAACCCATTCTTATGCAGGATATATGCGTAATTAGAGTCAATATGAATTTTGAAAGCATTTCCCGGAATAGAAAGGCTATCAATCTGTTCTGGGATTGCCGGCGTGGATATATCCAAAGCCCTCAGATAATTACCTATAGTAAATATGTGGTTATCGTAAATGGCCATATCTTTAATAAATAAATTTTGAATATTTGAGGAAGGCCAATTACTTATTAAATATATTCCGTGAGAATCATTCAAGTCTGCATTTTTATTTTGTGCCGCTAATATTGTAATAAGAAGCAAAGGCAGGATAGCTGTAAATAATATTCTCTTCAACATGGGTTTTGGCTTTTAAAGAATAATATTAGAAATAAATGTCAACTAAAAACAATTTAGAAACGACTTATCAGGAACCTTATTGTGATAATTTTGCATAAATTTCCTGCACACTTGCGATGTTTTAAGTCTTCCGCAGATGATCTAAGACATCCTCAGTTTTTGCCGGGTGACTTAAAACAAAATCAGCAACAACAACAGTTTGAGCAAGAGTATTGAGTAAGCGCTCTCGCAGTTGCTGTTGCTCAAACTCAAACTTTTAATACTTGTAAGTTTAAGCGCCATATCAGATTCATTTTTTCACATTACTATGATAACTTTGCAGGCTGATTAAATTAGGTTTGAACTAAACTTAAATTCTCACGTACACTATTATATGAACAGATCAATCAATAAAATCGCAATACTCGGTTCCGGCATCATGGGCTCACGGATTGCCTGCCACTTCGCAAACATTGGCGTACAGGTGACCTTGCTGGATATTGTTCCGTCTGAACTGAATGATGAAGAGAAAGAAAAGAACCTCAAGTTAGAAGACGAACAGGTTCGAAACAGGATAGTAAATAACGCTCTTCAGGCCGCCATCAAATCGAATCCTGCACCACTCTATAAGAAAGAATTCGCAAAATTTATCACAACCGGAAATTTTGAGGACGACATGGAAAAGATTGGCGAGGCAGATTGGACCATGGAAGTTGTTATCGAAGACTTAAAGATCAAGAAGGAACTTCTGAGTAAGGTCGAGGCGCACAGGAAAGAAGGTACTATCATCACAAGCAATACATCAGGAATTCAAATCAATCTATTGATTGAGGACCGGTCAGATGATTTTCAAAAGCATTTCGCGGGTACGCACTTCTTCAATCCACCCCGGTATCTCAGGTTGCTCGAGATAATTCCAACGGAAAAGACAGATAAACAGGTTTTGGATTTTCTTATGGATTACGGAGACCTGTTTCTTGGAAAAGCAACGGTGGAATGTAATGACACACCTGCATTTATTTCGAATAGGATTGGGATTTACGCCATCATGGATATACTTCACCTGATGGATAAATATGAATTTACGGTCGATGAGATCGATGCGCTGACCGGGCCGATCATGGGCCGCCCGAAATCGGCTACATTCCGCACTTGTGACCTGGTTGGAATCGATACCCTGGTTAGGGTCGCCAATGACCTTTATAAGAATTGTACCGAAGACGAATCAAGAGATAAGTACAAAATACCTGCTTTCATCGAGAAGATGATTGGAAATGAATGGTATGGAGATAAGACAAAACAGGGCTTTTATAAGAAAGAACGAGATGATAAAGGAAAACGAGTGATTCTATCGCTCGATATGAAGTCCTTTGAATATAACCCAAGGAGCAAGCCGAAATTTGAAACGCTTGAATTGGCAAAGCCTATCGACGACCTCAAGGAAAGAGTCCTGGCCTTGTCCAAAGGAAAAGATAAGGCAGGAGATTTTTACCGGGAGATGTCCTTTGGCATATTCGCCTACGTTTCCAATAGAATTCCTGAGATCACAGAAGACCTTTATAAGATCGATGAAGCTGTTGATGCAGGTTTTGGCTGGGAATTAGGGCCTTTTGCAAACTGGGATCTTCTTGGAGTAGAAGAAACAATCAAGAAAATGGAAGAAGTGGGGCATCAACCTGCAGCCTGGGTGAAGAAAATGTTGAAAGCGGGGATCAAAAGTTTCTATGTGATCGAGGAAGGTCAAAGGAAATACTACGATATCCCGTCAAACAAATACAAAGTTGTTCCTGGAACAGAAAATCTGATAATTCTTGAAAAATTCAGGACAAATAACGTGGTGTGGGAAAATTCGGGGACTACCTTGTTTGATATTGGTGATGGAATATTGAATTTGGAATTTCACACCAAAATGAATGCAATAGGAGGCGAAATAATCGAGGGGCTCCAAAAGTCTGTTGAAATTGCCGAAAAAGATTTCAGAGGTTTGGTGATCGGTAATGAGGGCACACACTTTTCGGCAGGTGCTAATCTCGCTTTGATGTTCATGTTGGCGGTGGAGCAGGATTTTGATGAAATTGATATGGCTATCAAGACCTTCCAAAATGCAATGAAAAGACTTCGATGTTCCTCTATTCCGGTAGTTGCAGCACCCAAAGGACTTACATTAGGTGGTGGTTGTGAGCTGGTACTGCATACTGATTCAGTGCAGGCAGCAGCAGAAACCTATATCGGACTTGTGGAAGTAGGAGTCGGATTGATTCCGGCGGGTGGAGGAAGTAAAGAGATGGCAATGCGGACTGCAGATAGTTTGAGTGAACCCGATATAGATACACGCGTATTACAGGAGGCCTTTACCACCTTGGCAGCAGCTAAGGTGTCCACTTCGGCTCACCAGGCATTTGACATGGGTATTTTTAGAACAGGAATTGATAACATCACGATAAACCAGAACAGGTTACTTACAGATGCAAAACACAGAGCCATCGATCTGGCAGAACAAGGCTACACACAACCCGTAGAGCGAAATGACATCAGGGTCTTGGGAAGGACAGGTCTGGCATTATTTCTAACAGGAGTCTCTGCGTTTCGTATGGGTAATTATATGTCGGACCACGACTTGCTGGTAACCAAGAAATTAGCTTACGTGATGTGCGGAGGTGATCTCTCAGAACCAAGTTTGGTATCTGAATCTTATTTACTTGATTTGGAACGCGAAGCCTTCTTATCGTTGTTGGGAGAGAAAAAGACTTTGGAACGCATTGAGAGCGTTTTAAAAACAGGGAAACCGGTTAGGAATTAGAAGGGGAAATGAGAATGAGAATGGGTATGAGAATGGGAATGAGAATGTAGCAGTTAACTAAGAATGAAACTAAATAAAAAAATAACAAGATATTAATGGATTCATATATAGTTAAAGGAATACGAACTGCAGTGGGTAAAGCACCCAAGGGAGGATTTCGCTTTACACGTCCTGATCAAATGGCGGTGAAAATAATAAAATACCTGCTCGAGCAGCTGCCTGATCTGGATCCCAAAAGGGTGGATGATCTTATAGTGGGCAACGCCGTACCCGAAGCAGAACAAGGATTACAAATGGGCAGGTTCATTGCGCTACAGGTATTGCCTATGGAGGTGCCGGGGATGATCATAAACAGGTATTGTGCGAGTGGGATAGAAGCAATCGCAATAGCGAATGCAAAGATCAAAGCAGGTGAAGCAGATTGTATCATCGCGGGTGGGGCAGAGTCCATGTCGTTAGTTCCCACAATTGGTTGGAAAACTGCTCCTAATTATGATATTGCCCTCAATAATCCGGATTATTATTTAAGCATGGGTCTCACGGCTGAAGAAGTAGCCAAAGATTATAAAGTGACCAGGGAGCAGCAGGACGAGTATTCGTATAACTCGCATATGAAAGCATTGGATGCAATAAAGAATGACCGGTTTAAGAGCGGAATTTTGCCTGTGACTATTAACCAGGTGTTGGTAGACGAGTACGGCCAGAAGAATGAAAAGGAGTTCACAGTGGACGTGGATGAGGGCCCCAGAACAGATACTACCATGGAAGCGTTGGCAAAACTCAAACCGGTGTTTGCAAAAAACGGAACGGTCACAGCCGGTAGCTCGTCTCAAAGATCTGATGGTGCGGCGTTTGTAGTTGTCATGTCAGACAAGTTGATGAAAGAGCTCAATTTAGAGCCCGAGGGGAGGTTGGTTGCCAGTGCTTCAGCAGGTGTGGATCCAAGGATAATGGGAATCGGACCGGTTAGTGCGGTTCCAAAAGCTCTGAAAAAGGCGGGTATGAAACTTGACGAGATTGATGTGATCGAATTGAATGAAGCTTTTGCTTCTCAATCCATTGCAGTGATCAACGAGCTAGGCATGGATCCTGAAAAGGTCAACGTGAACGGCGGAGCCATAGCGTTGGGTCATCCACTCGGTTGTACGGGAGCAAAATTAACGGTTCAAGTGCTTAACGAACTGCGACTGCGTAAAAAGAAATACGGCATGGTGACACTTTGTGTAGGAGGCGGGCAAGGGATTGCCGGAATAATAGAGTTGCTTAACTAATCAATTCAAAACTCAAAATTGAGTCCACTCCGAAAAGTGTAAGAATAGATCATGCCACAAAAACACGAAAACACAAAATTTCACAAATGATTGATATTTAATTATTTATATTTTGTGTTCTTTTGTGATTCAGTGCTTTTGTGGCGAAAAATGACTTTTAGGAGAGGACTCAAAATTTAAAATTCAAAATTAGGTATCTATTAAATGAGTGATACAAAATCAAAAGATACATTTCTCAAGGGCGGTGAGTTTTTAGTAAAAGAAACCGATCCAAATTCGGTGTTCATTCCACAGGAATTTGACGAAGAACAAAGAATGATCGCCGATATGTGCCGGGAATTCCTCGATGCTCATATCTTCCCGAATCTGGATAGGATTGACGCACATGAAGAAGGGTTGATGGAAAGCCTGTTGGATAAAGCAGGAGAGTTAGGCCTGTTAGGATTTAATCTTCCGGAAGAATATGGCGGATTTGGGAAGGATTTTGTGGCTACCACTCTGATGACGGAGGTATTGGGCGCGGGCCATTCTTTTCCTGTGTCCATGCTGGCGCACACAGGTATTGGGACTTTACCCATTCTTTACTTCGGTACTGATGAGCTGAAGAAGAAGTACTTACCAAAATTAGCAACCGGGGAGTTTAAAGGTTGTTATGCTTTAACAGAGCCCGGTTCCGGTTCGGATGCTTTGTCGGCAAAAACAAAAGCTATTCTATCAGATGACAAAAAATACTATATCGTAAACGGTCAGAAAATGTGGATCACCAACTCCGGATTTGCGGATGTGTTTACGGTCTTTGTTCAGGTCGACGGTGATAAGTTTACGGGGATGATAATTGATGGGGATACGGAGGGGTTGACATTGGGTGAAGAAGAAAACAAACTCGGGATCAAGGGATCGTCCACCAGGCAAGTGTTTTTTACCGATTGTAAAGTACCGGTTGAGAACATTTTGGGTGAAATAGGAAAAGGACACCTGATAGCATTTAACATCTTAAATATTGGCCGTTTCAAATTAGGTGCAGCAGCCGTAGGTGCAGCTAAAAATATCAGCAGTCAGAGTGTCGCTTACGCCAACGAGCGGATCCAGTTCAAACAAAAAATTTCCGCTTTTGGGGCGATTCAGCATAAACTTGCGGAACAGGCAATCAGGACATTTGCATGTGAATCGGCTTTGTACCGCACGGCAAAGCTAATCGATCAGACAGAAAAATCTTTGGTAGCTGAAGGAAAAAGTTATGGGGATGCTTTATTGGGAGCTGCTAAGGAATATGCTGTTGAGTGTGCGATGTTGAAGGTTGTATGCTCTGAAATGCTGGATTACGTGGTAGATGAAGGCCTGCAGATATATGGTGGCTTTGGTTTTTCTGAGGAATACCCAATGGCGCGCGCTTATCGCGATGCCCGTATCAACCGCATCTTTGAAGGTACTAATGAGATCAATCGTCTGCTCACAGTGGATATGCTGATCAAGCGTAATATGAAAGGGGAGATCGACCTGATGGGACCCGCCAAACAGATTGCAGCCGAGCTGGTATCCGTGCCCGGTTTGAGCAATGGAGACAGTGGTTCATTTAGTGAAGGA
>JACZTA010000104.1 GCA_022573915.1 Bacteroidota bacterium
CCTATTGCTAATAAAGAGGATAGTAACTGCGTCTATTGTAATACAATTAATTATTCAATTTCATCTGACACTGGCATATGCTATGGAGATAGCATTACGCTGATAGTCTCAGGGGGTTCACAGTATATCTGGTCGACGGGCTCCAATTCAAGTTTAATAACAGTCAAACCTGATTCAAGCGAAACCTACAGTGTTTATATAAGTGATACAACGCAGTGCTGGGATCTGGCAACGGTTGTGGTAACGGTATATCAAAGTGTGAAAGCTTCGTTTTGGACCGATCAGCCCTCCTATTCAGCAGGTGATTCGATACTTTTCATTAATAGTTCTGCGGAAGCGACCGACTTCTACTGGGAGTTTGACGATAGCATAAACAATACGAGCGTAGCCGAAGATCCTACCCATTCGTATGTGTCTAATGGCATAAAAAAAGTTGCTTTGATAGCCAGTAATCCATGTTTCTCAGATACTTTTTACAGAACGTTGAATATATTTCCTGCATCTTCGATCGAGGATAATTTGCCCCCAATCTTCACGTCGCTCAGACTATATCCGAATCCGGGTTGCAGTTCATTAAATATAGATTTGGAACTTTCGCTGGATGCTCATTTAGAATTCTGCGTGATTGATATTGTAGGAAGAAAAATTCTAATTCATGAAAGTGAAAATGCGAAAGGTACCCATCATTATTTGTTACAGGATGAAATATCTTTTATACCTCAGGGGATCTATATTGTACAGATAAATATTTTGGATAAAAATAGTGGTGAGTTCATTGGATCGACTAATATTAAATGGGTAAAAACAAACTGATAGAATGATGCAAAGACAGTATTATTTTTTAAAAATAATTTTAGTGTTATTGATGGTGCTGCCTAAATCCATTTTCGGACAAATAGTCATCAATGAGGTATGTACCGGCAACAGCTCTATTTTGCAAGATGAAGACGGTCAGTACCCCGACTGGATCGAACTTTATAATCCAAGCATTAACCCGGTTAACCTGTTAAATTATAGCCTTTCCGATACCACCTGGGGTTTGAATAAATGGACATTTCCTGACCTGACAATTCAACCTATCGGTTATACCGTAGTTTTCGCATCTGGCAAAGACCTAAAAACCTATTTTGATCACTGGGAAACAGCTGTTGATGCTTACGGCACCTGGAAATACCTGGTGCCTGTAATCGAACCCGATAGCAATTGGCGAATTTCTACTACCTATAACGATTCATTCTGGCCTACCGGGCAAGGGGGTATTGGCTATGGTGATGGAGATGATAATACGATATTGACGCCTCCCATCAGGTCTGTGTTTATGAGAAAGATCTTTAATCTTGTAGATACCGCAGTTATCCCCGGAGCGGTATTACATATCGATTATGACGATGCTTTTATATGTTATGTTAATGGAATAGAGGTGGCAAGATCGAATATAGGGCTTAATGGGACACCAACCCCTTTTGATTCATTGGCTTTTCAGGAACACGAAGCTACCTTATATGCGGGTGGAACGCCGGAAGCTTATTTTATCGATGGGTCGGTGTTTAAGAAAGGTAACAACGTCCTGGCAATCCAGGTGCATAATGTTTCCTTGTTCTCTTCCGATTTATCGGCAATACCTTTTCTCTCCGTTGCTATCGAGGATAACTCGTCAAATTACGGACCGCTACCTTCCTGGTTTAATATTGGAGTAGCCCGGTTGCACACCAACTTCAAGCTCTCTCAATTGGGTGAGATATTGACGCTTTCTGATGATAAAGGATATATAGTCGACCAAATCAACCTCCCTTATCATCAAATTGACCACTCCTATGGTCGAGAAACGGATGGTGCTCAAAACTGGGCATATTTTGGTACACCAACACCTGATGCAACTAATAATGGTCAAATTGCTTATACCGGTTATGCCCCTACACCGGTATTTTCTATAGATGCCGGATCATATTCCACATCGATATCTATTCTAATCAACGCCTTCCCGCCATTAGCCACAATAAGATATACGCTCGACGGAAGTATTCCAACCAGTAGTTCATTACTATACTCGCCGCCGGTAAGCCTGAGCACCACAAGGGTTGTGAGGGCAAAAGCATATTACACCGGTTTGCTGCCGAGTGATGTCGTTACCAATACCTATTTCATCAACGATTCCACGTCCTCTTCTTTACCCATAGTGTCTATATCTACGGATCCCAGAAATCTTTGGGACTGGATGGAGGGGATCTATGTCAAAGGGCCGAATGCTGATCCAAACATGCCGTTCTTTGGAGCGAATTTCTGGCAGGACTGGGAGAAACCGGCTCATATAGAATACTTTGACAAACAAAGAAATGAAGGTTTTGATCAGGATGTGGGGCTTAAGATATTCGGGAATTATTCGCGAGGATTTCCACAAAAAAGTTTTAAGATCATCGCCAGGGAAGGTTATGGATTGTCAACTATCAATTACAAGTTGTTTGACGATAAGGAGATTTACAATTTCAAACAATTCGTATTGCGGAATTCAGGGACTGATTGGAACAGGATTCATTTTAAAGATGCGCTCATCCATGACATTTGTTTGAAGAATACAGCCATCGATATACAGGCAAGTCAGCCTACCGTAGTTTTTCTGAACGGAGATTACTGGGGTGTTTACAATATTAGAGAAAAGATCAATGAGCATTATCTGAATAATAATCATGGTGTTGATATAGACAAGGTTGATTTGCTTCAATATGAAGGGCTGGTTATGACGGGTTCCAATGATGATTTTTATCAAATGCTCTTCTTTATTTTGCTGAATAATATGCAGGATACTGCCAATTACAATGTTGTCAAAGGTTGGCTTGATATAGATAATTTCATCGACTATGTTTCTGTTGAAACCTATTCCAATAATTGGGACTGGCTTCCAAACAATGTCAGGTTTTGGAGACCCCAGGAACCGGGCGGTAAATGGCGTTATATTGCGTGGGATCTTGATAATGGGTTTAATTCATTTTCGGACAATATACTGCTGGGTACGATCAATAAAGCCGCTTGGGAGGTGCATGCGGCAATGTTCAATACGCTTTTACAAAATGAAGAATTCCGGTTTGCTTTTATAAACCGCTCCGCGGATCTGATAAATACAATATTCACACCTCAACACTACAGTCAACGTATTTTTCAATGGCGCGACAGTATCGATGCCGAAATGCCTCGGCATTTTGGAATGTGGGGTGCAGGAAATTTATTTCCATTTTTAGGTACTAACGGACAAGGTACGTATCAGGATTGGCGAAATCTGAACCTGAATGCACTTAACGCATTTATTGTGAACCGCCAGGTAACCGCAAGAACACAGATTGAGAATTTATTCAATCTTAAAAGACAGATGCCCGTTACATTGAATATTATTCCTGCGAACGCAGGTTCCATCCAGATCAATACGGTGGAGATCGATACTTTCCCATGGGCGGGGGTATATTTCGACAGCATACCTGTAACCATAACTGCGATACCCAATCCGGGTTTCACATTTTCTTTCTGGCAATCGAATATTAAATTACCATCACCATATTATCAATCAAACCTGACTTTTGTACCTGATACCAATGACGCCTTTACTGCATACTTTTTCGGATCTCCTGATACGCCGCGGTTAGCCATCAATGAGATAAATTATCGTTCATATGGCGGGCAAGAGACGGGCGACTGGATCGAATTACATAATTATGGCACCGTGTCATTCGATATTTCCGGTTGGGTATTAAAAGACGGCAACGATGAGAATCGATTCACAATACCACTGAACATGATCCTTGATCCGGATGAGTATCTGGTTGTTTGCGAGGATAAGACTCAATTCAATACTATCTTCCCGTCCATCACAAATGTAATCGGTGATTTTGATTTTGGTTTCAGTACTTATGGTGAGGCAATAAGACTGTATGATGATGATAACAAGCTTTACCTTTCAGTAACCTACAGCAGTTATTCTCCCTGGCCATCTGAGCCTAACGGATTAGGCTGGACCCTCGAACTATTAGATCCTTATAATGATGTTAATGATCCTGCAAATTGGTTTGCAGGATGTTATGGTGGTTCTCCCGGATTACCTTTCACCCCTTGTGACACAATAAGTCAGATTTTTGAACAGATTCAACCGGAATTCGATGACGTAGTTTTGGTTTATCCTAACCCGGTTCTGGATGTTCTCATAGTGGAAATTAATCCTCGGAAATTGGTAAACAATTCATTCAGTTTTCAATTATTTGATGTTAACGGGAAAACAGTTTATCAGTTGGACAACATTAATAACGATGAGATAAGGATCACAAACCGATACGCTCCGGGAATGTACTTTTATGTCTTACGTTCAGAATCAGGTTATGTGAAACGGGGAAAACTCATGTTTCAGTAATTTTTATTAAAAGATTGAATTTTTCGGATGCGCCGAGCTATTTTAAAGATCCCTTCATGGATAATGATACTTACAGTATCGTTATCTTGTACAGCAAGCGATCCTCCATCGCAGGGGGATAATGAAAATTTGGAGGAGAATAAAGGAATCAAAATCTTATACCTCACGCGACATGCTAAGTCGAGCTGGAAAGATCAGATGCTTTCCGATTTCGAAAGGCCATTGAAAAAGAGAGGACGAAAGGATGCCAAGCTCATAGGGAAGGTATTGAACGACAGGGGAATAATTCCGGATCTGATCTTATCAAGTCCGGCTAACCGGGCGCTGTCGACTGCAATTATTCTCGCTGACAAGATGAATTATCCTCGGGATGATATCCAAACAAATGAGGACATTTATGAAACCGGTATGTCCAGGATCATGGAGATACTCAACGGCTTGAGTGATTCACTTGAAACGATAATGATCGTAGGACATAACCCCACCTTTACAAACCTTGCTAATTACTTGTCAGACAAGTCATTTGATAATGTTCCAACCTGCGGTATTGTGGCTATTGGATTTGAGGAATCCTGGAGTGAAATTTCAAGAGAATCCGGCAAGGTCCTGTTTTTTGAATATCCTAAAAAGTATAAAGAATGATATATCTTCTATTTTCCACCAAAAAACAACACAACGATTACTCGCCTATCTTAAAATTAGTTTCAAAAGACTAATAAAAATCTAAATATTCCAACCCACCCCGGTGGTTTAACGTCCTGAAGTAAATTTCACCCATTAACGTAAACTAAAAACCCCTCAAAACCAAAAATGAATTTGGGTACAATATTGAAAACAAGTAAGGCCTGCGTGGGTTTCACATTAAAAATAAAATAACGACGGAAATTCTTATTAATTCGTGTTAGCAAGTATAGGGTTAGCTAAATTAATATTTCATAATTTCGTGCATCTTCAATGGAAGAATAGCTCAATGTTGACCTAAAAATAATTTATATATGAAATTGCTAAAATCTACAATTTGGTTCTCTACCCTTCTTCTACTTGTATTTGCAAGTTGCAATAAGGAACCCGGAGTAGGCGGTACATCTGCGATTACCGGACAGGTCTGGATTCTTGATTTTGACTATAACCCTGTTCTGGGTGTATGGGAAAAGAGCAAGGAATATGCAGCTCCTGACACACGTGTATTTATCGTCTACGGAACTGACAGTCTTGCTAGCGATGTCACACGTACCAATCTCGACGGGTATTATCGTTTCAATTGGTTGTATCCCGGCGATTATACTGTTTACGCGTATTCAGAGGATACGACATTTAGTATTCTATCCGGATTGCTGACGTCGGAATTATCTGTGGAGATCACCGGCAGGAGGCAGAATGTAACTGCGGATACTTTAATAATTATTGACTAAAGCGGGTATTATTCTCCCAGTCTGTATTCATTAAAAATTATGGTAGACTATTTATCCAACATTGAAGCCTTTGATCCCATTTCTTTAAAGGGCATGGATAAGGTTAAGCTGATGGACAGAAGAGATACAAAATTCATCTTTACCGGAAGCCAGTTTAGCACTGTGCTGGAAAAGCTCCGGAGTAACTATTCTATTCTTGAAATAAAAGAAAACAAGATTCAAAGTTACGAGTCTATTTATTTTGATACAGCCGGATTTAAATTTTATATGGATCACCATAATGGAAAATTGAACCGCCATAAGGTGAGATTTAGAAAATATGTGGAGAGTGAACTTCATTTTCTGGAGGTGAAATTCAAGAGTAATAAAGGAAGGACAAGGAAGAGGAGATCGGAGATCAGTGCTGAGGAATTTGATATGGCTGAGTTATCAAAAGTCCATGATAAATTTATTGGAAAGAGATTGGGATATAAACCTGACCAACTAAAACCCAGTTTAAAAGTTGCTTTCTCCAGGCTAACGTTGGTACATAAATACCTAAATGAGCGTGTTACCCTGGATTTTAATCTGGTTCACAGCAAAGATGAAAAAGAGAAGAAATGGGACCGGTTAGTAATCGCTGAAGTGAAACAAGATGTACTGGCACGTTCGTCTGATTTTATTTCGGTGATGAACGAGCAAAGGATTTTTGAAATTAGTTTCAGCAAATATTGCTGCGGTATTAATTCTATCTACCCCGAAGTGAAGTTTAACCGCTTCAAACCAAGGCTAATGCAATTGAATAAGATCGTTTATGGTAAAACCGAATTAGCTTATGCTTGAGCAAGAATTTTTTGGAATTCAACTGATCGACGTGGAGGACTTTGTCGAATTGGTAGTGAGGATGCTTTTTAACGTGACGGTAGCATTCATCATCACGAGGTTCATCTATTATCCTAAGAGCCGGAACAATGATTATCTGTTCACCTATATCATGTTCAACCTGCTGATATTCTTTATTTGTATTCTCCTGCGGAATGTCAAACTACAACTAGGATTTGCGCTTGGATTATTTGCAATTTTCAGTATTCTTCGTTACAGGACCCGGCAAATACCCATACGGGAGATGACTTATCTATTCACCATTATTGTAGTGGCAGCGATCAATGGACTGGCAAACAAGAAGGTAAGCTATGCAGAGTTGGTGTTTACAAACATTGCAATCATAGCAGCTGTTGCGATACTCGATAGCAAATGGATCTTGAAGAGAGAGCTTCGCAAGCGAATAAGGTACGAGAATATAAATTTGATTCATCCTGATAAACATGATGAACTTTTAGAAGACCTGAAGGCCAGGACGGGTATAAATATCCATCGATTTACCGTGGATCGTATCAATTTTATGAGAGATACTGCCAGGATATCCGTCTATTATTACGATGATCCTAAAAAAAATGATGATAATAAACTAGGGCGGGGCCCAAAAGCTGACGCAGAATCTTAAATTACTTATGATGAAGAAATATTTAATTATTCCGCTCCTCCTAATGTTTTTTGCAAATAGCTACGGACAATATTATGAAGATGATATCTATCTTGAAGATATGCAATCATGGACCAGTATTAATGTGGAAGCGAATTTCGATGATTTCAGAGTTGGTTTATCACAAGAGCTCCGGTTAAAGAACAATGTCAATGAGCTAAAAAAGACCTTTACCGATGTGGAGGTGATGTACAAATTACACAAGTATGTCAGGCTTTCGGCGAACTATAGATTTAGCATTTATCAGGAGGTGGTGAGTCACCGTTATTATGGCAATGTTACATTCCGGTATAAACTGGACCAGGTAAGGATGAGGTATCGGTTACGGCTGATGAAAGACTATCGCAACGGCGAATTACCTAATACGTATTTGAGGAACAAACTGACGTTTAATTACGACACAAACAAACCCTTTGAACCATTTATTGCTTCAGAGATCTATTATCATTTGTTTTACAGAGGCAATGAATTTGATAAGTGGCGCTTCTCTTTGGGAGTGGATTGGAACATGCCTAAAAGGCATAACTTGAGGTTCTTCTACCTCATCCAAACCGAGTTCAATGTTGCTAATCCGGAACGGGACTTTGTACTGGGAGTAGGTTATAACTATGTCCTGAGGAAATAGAATTTATTCTTCAGCTAACTCATTCCTTTACCCTGTATTAAGTCTTCTAACCTTTTTTCAGAAAGATTAAAGAACTCCTTCGTCATAGGCTTTCTCACCGTGAATGGACTGATCGATACCGCTCGTTTCTTGTTCGTCACTAACCTTTACAGGGGTGATAACATTGATCGCTGCGAGCATTCCATAAGTAAATATAAATGCCCAGGCAGCTGCAATGGTAACGGCGACAATCTGCACAATAAAAAACTGAGTGTTACCTTCCAATAATCCACCTTGAAAATAATCAGGATCGCCTATCTCACCAACTTTAAAAGCCAATACACCTAAGGCGACGATGCCAATTACTCCACCTATTCCGTGAACACCCCACACATCCAAAGCATCGTCCCATCCCATCTTATTCTTCAGTTGAACGGCCATATAACATCCAAGTCCGGCTAAAACACCAATGATCATTGCCGCCCAGAGCGGCACCAATCCTGCTGCAGGCGTAATGGTGGCAAGGCCTGCTATCGCACCGGTAAGGAATCCGACAAACTTAGGCTTTCCTTCCCTCATCCACTCGACCAGCATCCATGTGGTTGCCGCAATTGCAGCTGCGACTTGTGTATTAAGGAATGCCAATGTTGCTACACTATCAGATGCTAACGCACTGCCCGCGTTAAAACCAAACCATCCAAACCATAGCAATCCTGTACCCAGAGCAACCAAAGGAATACTATTAGGCGGTGATTGTTGATCCTTTCTTTTGCTAACGTAAATCACAGAGGCAAGTGCAGCAAATCCGGCTATTGTATGTACAACAATACCACCGGCAAAATCAAGAACACCCTTTTCGGCCATGATACCGCCGCCCCAAATCATATGAACGAATGGAAAGTAAACCAATAATTGCCAGAACACTAAGAAGATCAAATACCCCTTAAAAGTAATTCGATTGACAAATGCGCCGGTTATCAGTGCCGGTGTGATGACAGCAAACATCATCTGATAAGCGACGAAGATGTAGGTAGGGTATTGGCTACCCGTTCCCTCATAAGCTTCATCAAAAGGTATGCCCTTCAAAAATGCGAGATCGAGATTACCAATAATTCCTGCGGTGTCCCCACTGAAGCAAAGGGAATACCCTACGGCAATCCACAATATCGTAGTGACACCCAATGACACAAAGCATTGCATCATTATCCCTAAAATGTTTCTCTTGCTGGCTAAACCACCGTAAAAGAATGCAAGGCCCGGTGTCATTAACATCACCAGGCTGGTGCATAAGATCATGAAGACTATGTTTGCGGTGTTCATGTTATTTGGTTATGGTTTATAATTAGTAAAGAAATGTAAATGTAGGTTTTATAAAGAGAAGCCAAAGACCATAAATATTTTTTGCGATTGTGGATTTGTAATTACCGAAGCCATCACCGGCAAACTGAATGTATTGGATATCTTCAATTCCTTGGAAACTGTAATTCCGATATTAACGACACCCATTTTGCTGCCGTAAAAACCTGTTTCACCCGGATAGCCGGTGCTTGCATCCGCCTCACGCGGGTTTGTGAGATTAACACCGAGAAACACGTCGAGATCGAGATTGCTGCAGATGGTGGAGTAACCCAGCTCGAGATAGGTCGAATATTGTATACCGTCTCGTAAAAAACTGGTGGTAGAATCATCAGAAATTCTGATCGCATCTGCCCCAAACAAGTTGGTGGCAATTAAAACCGATAATGGGATTTTATCGGTTCCATTAAAACTAGCCGATAACTCGAATAGATGGCCGGTGATTAATTCATCGTAAACAAAATATTGATAATCTACCGATTCATCAGGGAAATAATAATCAGTGGCGGTGATGGATACCATGTCATCCATTAAACTAAAAGCGGCGTAAAAATCAAGTTCTTGAAAAGGACTGAATCCACCCAAAGAATAGGCACCCCAGGATCCAAAAACAAAATTTCCAAACGCTGCTTCCACGTAGGGCTGAACATTTGGGGATGCCCCGCCAAACTGAGTTCCTCTCCATACGTACCTGCTTACCATATCAGTTCCGTAATCTAAAGTGATCTTGGAAGAATCCTGTGCGAAGTTCAAAGCCGGTGTACAGACAACCGCTGCAAGAATCAGAACAAGAAGATTGATTAATTTTTTGATCTTCATGGTGTTAGTCTTTTAGGATGAGTTAAGTTGTAGTTGGTGCAATTATACTGATAATATTCACTGTGAACGCTTAAATAGATATCCTTTTCTTAACATACGATGGTGTAAAACTTCCCAAGAGTTGTGCTCAGCTGTGGGGGTGAAGGGTGGCATTGGGTTAAAAACTTAACACCGATGCAAGATGAGGCCCCAAAGCAGTATATTCACTTCTTTGCAAACATAAAAAACCGTAATCATCTTAATCTTTAAAAATTAAGTGACCGATGAAAAAAATCTATTTGGGACTTCTAATAAGTCTCTTGTCAACAGCCATTCATGCTCAAGTTGTCAATTTAGATTGGTTCAAATCAATGGACGGGAGCATTCTGGAATCTGAAAGAACTATTAAGATACCGGTCGGTAAAAGAAATTTAGAGATGAAAGAAAATGTCATTACTGTTTCATCTGGTGTGATTAATAAAATAAAGTTTAAGTATGAAAAGCCTTTAAATCATAATGTAACCATTGGTTCATTTTTCGCTTGGTATTATGGAACTTTTCCGGGTCCTCAAATTGCTCCAATTATAAGATACTATATTGGTACAGAGACGATGGATAGGATTTATATGCAAGCAAAGGTTCTTTTTGACTTCCATGGTAGTGTCCTTGGGGACTATGTTCTTTATGAAAATCCATTTCTTGCAGCGGGAGGTGGAGTGGGTTTTGGTTACCAAGTGTTTACAGGAAAAAATGATAATATAGTCATAGATATAGGTATTGGCCTAAAAATATTAATTCCGTTTTCAGATATCTCTACTACTACAGGTACTGGTTTTGATAATCTCATAGATGCAGCAAACTGGTGGTACATAACCGGACCAGGCTCTGTGTTTGATGGATTGCTTGCTTTTGGCTATGCTTTTTAAAGAAAAACCGTTTTATGGCAGGGTTAAAACCTGATATATAATAGAACTATCTTCTATCACAATATGTAAGCACGAATTAACTTCATTTAAGGCCTTCACGCTCTTAACATTTCCTTGGTGAACCTTGTAGTTATCTTTTGACTATTTTTAACCGCATAGCAAGCAAGGAAAATTGAAGTAAGGCTTTTAAATTTTAACTACAAATTCGTATAATTAGCTCATGAAAATCCTGCTGACGATAATAATTGCCTTCCTTTTTGTTACATCCAAAGGTTATTCTCAAACCTTTACCTCTTCCAACCTGCCAATAATCATTCTGAATACGAGTGGGCAAGCCATCCCTGATGACCCACGGATTATCGCACAAATGGGAATAATATACAAAGGTGCGGGCCAGATAAACTTACTCACCGATCCGATGAACCATTATAACGGGCAGATATCCATCGAAACCCGGGGCTCTTCTTCGCAATTCTTTCCAAAAAAATCATATAGTCTTGAAACTCAAAACCCGGATACAACAAATAATAATGTTTCCTTGTTTGGAATGCCGCCGGAAAACGATTGGATTTTATACGCCCCGTATTCGGATAAAAGCCTGATCAGAAATATTCTGACATATAAACTCTCCAACGATATGGGGAGGTATGCATCAAGGACCCAGCTCTGTGAAGTGGTATTAAATGGCTCATACCAAGGGGTGTATGTATTCATGGAAAAGATCAAACGTGACGCGGGTAGGGTGAATATCGCGATGTTAACGAATATCGACACCACCGGCGACCAGCTCACGGGGGGCTATATTATCAAGGTTGATAAATATACCGGCGGCGGCGGGGGAGGCTGGACGTCACCGCATCTCCCATATAACGGCGCCTGGCAGACGCTCAATTATCAGTTCCATTATCCCAAAGATGATACGATTATGCCGATACAGGAATATTACATAGAAAAAATTATTACAGATTGGGAAGACGTAATGGCTACCAGTTCTTATGGTGATCCTGTTACGGGATACTCAAAATATATTGATGTCGGTTCTTTTGTAGATCATCTTATCCTCAATGAGATCGGAAGAAATGTAGATGGCTATCGCATAAGCTCCTTTCTTTATAAGGATAGGGATAGCATTGATGCTAAGATACATGCAGGTCCTGTTTGGGATTTTAATCTCGCATTTGGCAACGCCGATTATTATGTGGGTTGGTTAACCAATGGCTGGGAGGTTGATTTCAACAAGTATTTTAAATCAGATGGGTTGCAGAATCCTTTTTGGTGGCAGAGACTGTGG
>JACZTA010000105.1 GCA_022573915.1 Bacteroidota bacterium
CCTACGAAAGTGCTTATTTTTACCCCGACGTATCCTATATTAGTTTTGTTACAACTACTAACGATTCCGTTGATTTTTACCTGGAAGACACTTATATTGACTCATACGACAATGAGTTTTTTGATGTCAAAGAAGAAGAGGGATCTATATTTCTTGTGTTTGTCAATAAAAAAGGAATGCAAGGCACTCGTTATGAGATCCATACTTACGCTTATATTCGCGAGGTTCCGCAGTCTGACGGTGAAATGGAGGAATATTATAGGTTGAAAAAGTTTCTGAAGGTAGAAAAGGAATAAATTACCGCTGCCTGACGTTTTATTATTAACATTTAGCTATTGTTTGTGGAAAATAACTTTTAATTATTTAACTCGTTTCTTAACAATTTTCCCTTTCTTTGATAGCTACAATTTAACCTACTTAAATTCTCATAACATGAAATCCAAATTACTTACTTTTCTCATTGCCGGATGTATGGTCTTTGCATTTAACAGTTGCGGTAACGAAGATGCCGAAGACGATAATGGTGGTGACGATGATGCCACCGAAGAATCCGCAGACAGTGCTGATGATTCTATGCCGGAGGATGATGCTCCCGAACCTGCAGAAGCACCCTCAGATGATTCAGAACCGATAGACGTTAATGCACCTGCAAGCGATGAACCTATCGAACCGGAAATGAGACCTGATGATCCAAATACTGACAATGACGATATGGATCAGTCGTCTAACCCGGATTTGAAAGATGATGCCTCAGTAGACGAAGTTGTAACTCCGGCAGATGACAAGCCGGTTAGACCCGGCGGAGGTTAACCGGAACTTATCAGAGGGAGTCGGGTTTGAACGGAGGAAAAAATTTTGTTAATGCCTGCTCCAAAAGCTACTTCACCTTATAGGTTGCAGTACTTACCAACTTATCACAACCATCGATGGCTGTGTAGGTGATTACGAATGTTGAGTCTTCGTCGTTGTACATGCCTGTGCCTGAGAAGGTAATTCCTGTAAATCCTTGAGAGGTGATCTTAAGATTGTCTGCATTGATATGGCATTTGAGTTTTAGCGACTCTCCGTAACCACCAAAGTTTTCAATAAAGATATCGTGGATATCGTTTTGCGATTTAGTGATTTTTGCCTCAAAAGTGATATTACCCGGGCCAACAGTGCTGCAAGAATCACCATCATAGTTTTCTGTGGCTACCCACGTACCTAAAAATTTTGCCCGGGCAAAAACTGTGCAGTCGGGCCCATCCCAGGGTTGAGGACAATTGCACACTCCTTTATTGCAAGAACCTTCATTCTGGCATTCTATCTTTCGGCATGGATTCCGACAGTCTGTCAGAAGTACGATGAATGCCAGGCCTAGTAACGATATGATATTTCTAAAGGAGATAGCGGTAATTAATTAGATGGTGAAAGTAAGATATTTTAAAATGAGTAGGAGAAATAGTTTACCGTCAAATAGGAATTACTATAATCTTTTGTCAACCTCTTTGACGATATGTTTGATCAAGCCGGGGCCTTCATAAATAAATCCCGTATATACCTCAACGAGAGAGGCGCCGGCTCGTAATTTTTCCAGGGCGCTATCCGCATTGTTTACTCCACCCGAACCAATGATCAGTTTATCCGGGCTGAGTCGTTGAGAGAGATAATGAATTACCTCAGTCGACCTGTCTTTTAACGGCGTGCCGCTTAAACCTCCATCTCCATAGCGAAGTACCCTCATTTCGTTGGTATAGAGGCGATCGCGGGTCACAGTCGTATTAGTCGCAATTATACCTGTTATCTTTGTTTGTTCGATGGTATCGATGATTGAATCTAACTCATGATTATTCAGATCCGGAGATATTTTCACCAAAATTGGCTTAGGTTTTTTCTTAGCCATATTAATCGACTGCAGCTTATTGAGTATCTCCAGCAACGGTTTCTTGGCTTGCAGATCACGAAGATCAGGGGTGTTAGGTGAACTCACATTGATCACAAAGAAGTCAACCAACCTGAATAACTTAATAAAACAGGTGATATAGTCTACCACCGCTTCTTCGTTGGGGGTGATTTTATTCTTACCAATGTTCGCTCCAACAATAATGTTGCTGTTTCTTTTCCTCAATCGATCAGCGATCTTTTCCACCCCGTCATTATTAAAGCCCATACGATTGATGAGTGCTTTATCTTTTTTCAATCGGAAGATCCTGGGTTTGGGGTTACCATCCTGAGGAAGAGGAGTGACAGTACCGATCTCGATGAATCCGAACCCGAAGCAAGCCAGTTCATCTATCATGACCGCATTTTTATCAAATCCGGCTGCCAATCCCACGCGGTTGGGAATCCTCACGCTTCCAAGTTTCACCGGTTGAATTGTCGCTTTAAAACTGAACATCACTCGTAACAGGGGTTTCATACCCGGAATGATGCAAATCACCTTCAAAAATTCATATACGAATTGATGTGAGGTTTCTGCTGAGAAGAGAAAGAGGAAGGGTTTTAGGAGCAGTTTGTACATGCAATTTATTAGCTCAATTGATCTCGCGCGAAGATACGAACGACTCCAGCATGCTCAAAGAAAATTGCTAACTTTAAAATGTGACCACAACCATTACTCCACTGGCTGAAAGGATGCGCCCCGATAAGTTGAAGGACTTCATCGGACAGGCTCATATCGTAGATAAAAATAGCGTGATCAATAAGGCCCTGGCGAATAAGTCTCTGTCCTCGATGATACTCTGGGGCCCTCCGGGAGTGGGTAAAACGACTCTCGCGAATATTATTTCGGTGGAAATGAATATGCCATACTATGCACTGAGTGCCGTAGACTCAGGAGTAAAGGAGGTTCGAAAATATATTGAGATTGCAGGCAAACAAGGCAGGGCCATCTTGTTCATCGATGAGATTCACCGGTTTAGTAAATCACAGCAGGATGCACTTTTAAAAGCAGTGGAAAAAGGAACGATCATACTGATAGGCGCTACTACCGAAAATCCTTCGTTCGAGGTGATAGCGCCCTTATTATCTCGTTGTCAGGTTTATGTTTTAGAGAGTCTTAATAAAAAGGAACTACTGACCCTGGCTGAACGCGCGATAAAGACAGATGAACTTCTGAAAAACAGAAAAATAAAGATCAAAGAAGACGAGGCGCTGATTAGATTATCCGGAGGGGATGCGAGAAAATTATATAACCTGATTGAGTTAGTGGTAGATTCCTTTGCGAAGGATCCCGTGGTGATTGACAATGAAACGATACTGCATTATGCCCAGCAAAAAATAGCGCTGTACGATAAAAAAGGGGAGCAGCATTACGATATAATTTCTGCTTTCATCAAATCTATCCGGGGAAGCGATCCAAATGCTTCCCTTTACTGGTTAGCCAGGATGATAGAGGGTGGGGAAGATCCTAAGTTTATAGCACGGCGGCTTCTGATATTATCCTCAGAGGACATTGGGAACGCAAATCCGACAGCTTTAGTGATTGCCAATAATTGTTTCCAGGCCATTAACGTGATCGGTTACCCGGAATGTGAACTCATCCTGTCACAAACTACCACCTACCTGGCTGCATCTGCTAAAAGCAATTCTGCCACGACAAGCATCAAAAATGCCAGGAAGATGGTCTCAGAAACCGGAGATTTGCCCGTTCCATTAAATCTCAGGAATGCACCGACTAAGTTGATGAAGCAGTTGGATTATGGAAAGGAGTATGCTTATCCACATCTGTTTGATGAAAATTTCGTGGAAGCAGAATATCTGCCGGAAAAAATTAAGGGAACAAAAATCTACGAACCGGGAAATAATGCGCGCGAGAAAGAAATGCGTGAAAGGTTAAAGAAACTCTGGAAAGACAAGTATGGTTATTAGCGTACGTAAAACTCGTAAAGTAACGGAGTGCGCATCATTTTTTTCTTAGACCTGCTGTAGATAGTAGCTATGGCAAATCCGCCAATTCCTTGCTCCACAACATGCCTGGATATTTGAATCGCGTATTCTTGAATTGAACCAAACTTGAAAAATGGAATATTCATTAGATCCATTGCGAGCACGCAAGCAACACCGGCAATGACACCAAGTAAAACACCTTCGAAGATTGGAGGGTAGTTCCTTGTGCTTATGCTATAAAATCCTACCATCAAGAGGGTTAGAACCAGATAACTAATACCAGTTATGATAATAAACATATAGTCTTGTCCGTAAAACGAGGAAGGGTATATCATGAATTTCTGATGGACGAGCAAGTTCCAAAGGACGGATAGAATAAACATCACCAAAAACCCACCGAGAACAGTTTTTAAAATTATATATAGTCGCGCAGATATCATTGTCTACAAAAGAGT
The DNA here is from genome assembly GCA_022573915.1 of Bacteroidota bacterium. Classification (GTDB taxonomy): domain Bacteria; phylum Bacteroidota; class Bacteroidia; order Chitinophagales; family JACZTA01; genus JACZTA01. The sequence goes on from JACZTA010000105.1 coordinate 4,323, forward strand.
TACTTCTAATAGTCATACGAATGTACACCAATAGAGTTACCCTTTTTAACAAAAAAATATGTGAATGTAGGTTTAAGTTCGGTGAACGGTCGGAAATGTAAGATAAACGGTAAAAACCGTAAATCAAGCCGGCACCGGATCACTGATTGCTTTGATCGCGGGCAACACTTTTCCCTCGAATAGTGTGAGCAATGCTCCTCCGCCGGTGGACACATAGCTCACCTTATCGGCCAGGCCCAGCTTATTAATGGCGGCTACGGTATCTCCTCCACCTATCAATGAATAAGCGCCATTCTTTGTAGCTTCCACTACTGCATCACCAATAGTTTTGGTGCCGTTTATGAAAAGATCATTTTCGCAAACACCCATGGTCCCATTCCAGAGTATCTGCTTGGAAGACTTGATTATATCTGAGAAGTTTTGTGCGGCTACGGGGCCAATATCCAATCCCATCATGTCCGGGGGTATCTCCGTATTATCAACTATACTGGTTTCAATATTGTCCTCAACTGCAGCGGCAATGACCGAGTCTTGGGGAAAATGCAATTGTACATTCTTGGTTTTCGCTGTCTCCATAAGAGATTTAGCTACATCAAGTCTATCTTCTTCGACCAGTGAATTACCTGTATCTACGCCGGATGCACGCAAGAATGTAAAGGCCATGCCGCCACCAAAGATAATATGGTCGGCCTGATCTAGCAATCTTTCAAGAACTAATATTTTATCGGAAATTTTTGCCCCACCAACTATGACGGTAAAAGGTCGTGTTATATTGTTCATCATCTTCTCTGCATTCTCCAGCTCCTTTGCGATCAGATAACCGAACATTTTATTATCGTCATTAAAATACTTTGTGATTACCGTATTGGAAGCATGACCCCTGTGCGCGACTCCAAAGGCATCATTTATATAAGAATCGGCCAGGTTTGCAAGCGACTTTGCAAAATCCTCGTCGCCCATATTTTCTCTTACATGAAACCTAAGGTTTTCCAACAGAAGAACCTCGCCCGGCTGAAGTTTGCTTGCCATGCCGGCTGATTCTTTCCCAACGCAATCCTTCGCGAATTTTACTTCGACGTCCAACAGTTTCGAAAGATGTGGAACGAGGTGTTTAAGTGAAAATTCATCTGCCGGACCATTATCGGGCCTGCCCAGATGAGACATGAGAATAGCGGAACCACCTGACGCTAATACCTTTTGAATGGTCGGCAATGCCATGCGGATACGAGTATCGTCCGTAATTTGAAATTGTTCATCAAGACGCACGTTGAAATCTACTCTGATAAGCACTTTTTTGTTTGAAAAGTCACTGGTATCAATAGTTTTCATAGATTGGCCTTGTTGTTAATTAACGAACCGATTACTTATAAATTACTCAATTTTTCAATTAGGTCTGCGAGGCGGTGTGAATATCCCGCTTCGTTATCGTACCATCCAATCACCTTTACGAAATTACCAAATGACATGGTCAGTGCTGAATCAAAGATGCAAGAATGAGGGTTACCTATTATATCCGATGAAACCAGAGGTTCATCTGAATATTCCAGGATTCCTTTCATTGCTCCCTGACTCGCATCCATGAATTTGGTATTGATTTCCTCCACGGAGGCCGGTTTAGCAAGGATCGCGCTAAAATCTGTTATCGATCCATTCAGCACCGGAACCCGCATCGCGTTACCTGTCAGTTTTCCTTCAAGATGTGGTAAGATTATTCCTACAGCCTTAGCTGCGCCGGTAGTAGTGGGAACGATGTTTTGCGCAGCAGCGCGAGCGCGTCTCAGGTCTTTATGGGGCTTATCCTGAAGCGACTGATCTGCAGTATAGGCATGAATCGTAGTCATATAACCTTGTTCCAATCCCCAATTATCGTCCAGTATCTTGACCATGGGCGCTAAACAATTAGTAGTACAAGATGCATTAGAAATTATTTTGTCTTCTGCTGACAGCTTATCATCATTAACACCGATCACATAAGTTTTGACACCTCCTTTAGGGGGAGCAGAAATGATCACATGTTTTGCCCCTGCAACAAGATGTTTTCCTGCTGTCTCTTCATTTCTGAATAGTCCGGTTGATTCGAGTACCATATCCACACCCAGGTCAGACCAGGGTAATTTGGCAGGATCTTTTTCAGACAGAATTTTTATTTCTTTCCCATCAATGGTCAGACTATCATCAGAATGGCCGACGGTGCCATTATATTTTCCGTGAGCTGAATCGTATTTAAAGAGATGAGTTAAAGTGGCAACGTCTGTAATATCGTTGATAGCAACGACTTCAAGATCATTCTTGGTCAAAAGCGCGCGTAATGTTATTCTACCGATCCTTCCAAATCCGTTGATCCCAATTTTAGTCTTGCTCATTCCTTATTTTTTGACATATAAAAAAGCGCCACAAAACTAATCTTAGATAATTGATTAACCAAGCTATTTAACTAATAATTTGATGTTGTACGGAAATTGAAATTATTATAACTTTGCAGGCCGATTTAAAAGTGTAGGTGATGTAATTAAGATGAAGGATGCGCTGCGAAAGTTGCAGTCATTATACATTTAACATTATTCACTTTACATTTTGAATGGCCTGCTCGTCTCCACCTTCTCCGCCTGTATCGCCTTCGCGTAGCGCTTTGGCGGAGCAAGGAAGCCTCGGTGGACAAAGTAGGTTGTGAAGGTTATATTTTGCAAATTGCCAATTGCAAAATGAATTTTTGGCCCGTTCGTCTAGGGGTTAGGACGCCAGGTTTTCATCCTGGTAACAGGGGTTCGATTCCCCTACGGGCTGCTATTACCATTCCAGAGTCCCCGTCCTTCGGGGCTTCTAAGATTTCAGACCTAAGAAACAGGAAACAGTTCGTAAAGAGAAAACTTATTTTGTACTACAGCCCTGATGAACTCAGTATGTAGCCTTCCCGAAAATACCTGGGTTCCTATCGAGTGAAACGGGTGGGTCCCTATGGTGTGAATTTTCCAACCTAATCAATAGATTATAGTTATATTCGGGTTTTGGCACATCCATAGTTATGAGGCGATCAAACAAACCAAATACAAGCGCAATATGACAAAAACATTTACCTTTTTTCTTGCATTAATATTACTTACAGGTTTCAATACCAAAGAAGCAGGAGCACAAACATTTGAGTGGGCACAAAAAATAGGAGGCAACAACTCCTCTAATGACGACCAAGGGGAGTTTATAACCACAGACAGTCTGGGCTATGTATATATAGGCGGGCATTTTGAAGGCACATGCGATTTCGACCCGGGAGGGGGAACATACAATTTAACGGCACTGGGCACACAGGATATGTTTGTTTGTAAGCTCGACAGCCTGGGCAATTTTATTTGGGCAAGGCAACTGGGCAATAGCACAGGAAGCAACCTTATGGAAAAGTTGAGGACAGTAAAGCTTGATGATACCATGAATGTGTATTTGGCAGGCAATTTCGAAAGCACTGTGGACTTTGACCCTGAAGGGGGAGTGTTCAACCTTACTTCCAATGGCAATGCCGATGCCTTCGTTTTAAAGCTTACCACCAACGGGAGTTTTGTTTGGGTAAAAGTAGTGGGCAGTGCCGGATATGATTATTGCAGTGATGTGGCCATTGACGGGCAGGGAAAGGTAGTTGCTACCGGCTCGTTTTCAAGCACCGTAGATTTTGATCCGGGAATAAGCGTGTTCAATATTACTTCCAATGGCAATTCTGATATATTTATTCTAAAGCTTACTTCTTCAGGAAACTTCGATTGGGCTGAAAATATTGGCGGAAGCGGTCCTGATGCAGGGTTTGAAATTAATATGCTGCCGAGCAAGAATATTGCAATTGCCGGAACTTTTGAAGGCACAGTAGATTTTGACCCGGGCTCGGGCACATTTAATTTAACCGAGAATGCTCAACTAAGGTCAATCTTTATTGTTTCTCTTGACAGCCTTGGGAATTTCAACTGGGCTAATAAAATAGACGGCTCTTCAAACTCATCCATCGGTTTGGGTGATATGGCAATAGGCAGTGGCGGTGATATACATATTGCAGCAGATTTTAATTACACACTTTATGTGGATACAAACACATTCACAGCAACCAATATCCAAAGCAATGATGATATAGTGGTGGTAAAATACAATATGGCAGGCAACCACCAATGGTCATTTCAATTGGGAACAACAAACTCCGACCGCAGCTACGGCGTAGCCGTTGACGATGAAAAGAGTGTTTATCTCGCAGGCTCAATAGGCACGTTTACCGGTGATGTTGACCCCAGTAGCAATATATTTAATCTTGGTTCCAAAGGCTTTATAGCAAAATATGACAGCTCGGGAAGTTTTGTTTGGGCAAATAACATAGCTGCTACTCCTTCTAACCCAACAAGGGTATATGGCATAGCGGTGGATTATACCCGAAACGTGTATTCCACAGGCTACTTTTACAATACAGCAGATTTTAACCATGAGGTAGGTGTACTTTCATATACCCCTGCCGGAAAGGATGCTTTTGTAAAGAAAATAAGCCAATGCAAGAACCCTGTTACTGCATCTGCTCCGGTGTTTTCTATTAATAATTGTCCGCCTTATACACTAAAAGCCAACAGTAATGCACAGTTAAACGGCGCAAATAACTGGTATTGGCACACAGGCAACTGCGGAGATACGCTTGTGGGAATAGGCACTTCCATTATTATGGACCCTGATACCAATACTACTTACTATGTTAGGGGAGAGGGACAATGTGTTTCACCCGGCAGTTGTGCTTCAATTACCGTAAACGGGTTTCCATTTCCACAAGTGGGCAATGATACCACCATTTGTGAGGGTGATACATTAATACTTGATGCAGGAACGGGATATAACAGTTATGCATGGAGTACCGGTGCCACTACCCAAACGATAGATGTTTTTGCTACAAGCGGCTATAATGTAACAGTAACTAACAGCAGTAACTGCCCTAAAACATCATATATCAACGTAATCGTATCAATTGCGCCTGCGCTAAATATAGGGGCAGATACGGCATTGTGTGCCGGAGAAACACTGTCTCTTGATGCAGGCTCAGGTATGCAATCTTATTCATGGAATATAGGCAACACTTCCCAAAGCATTGTGGTTGATACTGCCGGAGTTTATTCGGTAACCATTACCGACAATAACGGATGCCAAAATGTGGACTCAATGGCGTTAAGCATAAACTCACTACCCACCGTGTATCTTGGAAATGATACTAATATTTGCCAATTCGACACACTTGTGCTAACTGCCGGCAATTTCACAAGCTACCTGTGGCAAGACCTTTCAACAAGTGCTTCATTTCTCGTTGATGGAAATATAACAGGCGTAGGGGTTTTTAATTACAATGTAGAAGTAACAGATACCAACGGATGTGTGAACTCAGATACGATTACCGTTACTGTTGATATTTGTGCAGGAATTGACAACAAATGCAATAATATACTTTTGACACCTCCTTACCCGAATCCCACCACTGAAACGCTGTTTATAAATACAGGCAATGTTGGTTATAATTCGGTATTCAAATTGATAGCTGCTAATGGCAGGATTGTTTCGGAAGGCATAGTAAAAGCCGGCACTGTAAATCTAATAGATGTAAGCAGCATGGCAAGCGGAATATATTTTCTGGAAATAGCAGGTTCAAAGCGCTATAAAATAGCTGTCTATTAGTCGTTCTTGTAATAATGCTTATTGGATTATACAGGGGATGTTCTTATTTTATCACTCCACCAGCATGGCCTTTATCTTCCCTGATATTTCATCGGCATAGTATGTAGGTCCGCAGATGTGGTAATGTTTTATCTCGAAAAACTCTTTGGGTTGGTTGGCGTGTTCAAATAACTTTTTACCCATAAAAAATGATACATCTTTATATTCTGTGCTGTGAATAATCAACACTGGCTTGTGAAAGTCCTCAATAGCCTTTGTGGCATTGTAGCCTTGCGTTTACCAATATTCACCCAAGAATGGGAATAGCATGGGCGGCAATGTCTTTATGTGATGAAAAGGCACTTTCCATCACCAAGCCGTCCATTTCGCTTTGCCTTTGATTTGCCATCACTGCCGAGAGGTGCCCACCTGGAGAATACGGCTCATAGGGACCCACCCAATATTGCCTAAAGAGACCCACCTAAAAGTGGGATCTGAAAGCAAAGAGTTTGTCATTGTTTTGCACATTACAAGCTCGCTTCATTTTGCAATTGAAATATTCGCAGGCCTTCAAATCTTCAAGAAAATGGTTTGAAACTAATTCCCTACGGGCTGCAAAAATCAGTGTGAGTGAGGACTGTGAGTGAACAGATACCTCTTATTCACACTGATTTTTCTCTCTTTACTCACACTGCAAACGCAGGAATTAATTAACAATTAATTTCATCCCCATGTTTGACTTCCAAAAGTTAAAAGTCTATCAAAAGGCTAAAGCTTTCAGCCAATTCTCAACCTCTCTTATTCGATCTCACCATTTTGGCAACATTATCAATGATTAATTAATTATGTTTATTCAACTAATTGTAGCAATAAATTGATATAATTTATGCTGTTATTCATACAGGCTGTTACAATATGTCGTATGCCGTAATTATTCATTAAAATCAATACGTTTGCTTATTTCATCAATGTTTTTTACGTGTTCTTCTTTACGTCTTTCCTCTGCATCCTGTTTTAGTTGCTTTTTTATTTCTTCTAATTGTTGGTTTGCTACTTCAACCACTACTTTAACAGTGTCCGAAGAACGGGAAGGCTACAACTTAGCGTTAATTTTGCCATTTTTACTGTGTCGTGTTGATCCAGAGGAGTTGTGAAAATCGCTTGCAATGTAATAACTTCATTGGTGAGGGGCCTTCGGGTCACGGTGGTGAATGACAGCACGGCCATTCCTCATATACAAGTAGATTTTTGCCAGACACTATCTAAATCAGAGAACTATGGAAGAAAGGAAATATTATTATGTTTTTATTGAAAAAACAGTAGAACAGAAAATTAGTACATTATCTACAATTATTGAGAAGTATTGTGAGGTAATAGATGAACATCCAATTGATTACTTATTAAAAAGTAATCAAAAAACTTATGATGCGACAATTGAAAATATAATAATTACTTTTTATAAGGAAATAAAAGAAGATCAATACAAAATGTTCAAAGTAAAGACAAGTAAATTAGTAAGTTCAAAATAATGAAACAATCGGGAGTGTTCATTTAAGTGTGGATCGTCAAACAAAGTTGGAATAATTTAGCCTAAAGTTAAGAGACAGATTTGATAATTAATTTAAAATTTACTTCATATATAATTAACTCTTAATTAAATTGGATAGTTGTTTAAGAGTTGTAGATATGATTGATAACCTATTCGATTAAATATTTAAACAATTGAGTAATTTTGTTATTATTTAGGTTTAAAAATTAATTAAAGTATGGATGACAAGAATGGTTACCATGGTAACGATATAAGTAAGTGCCCGTTTATGGGCGGAGTTCAAAAGCAGAGTGCTGGAGGTGGGACCTCTAACCGAGACTGGTGGCCTAATCAGTTGAAATTGAATATCCTCCGTCAAAATTCCTCCAAATCTGATCCCATGGGTAAGGCGTTTGACTACGCTAAGGAGTTCAAGAGTCTCAACTTGGATGCCATTAAGAAAGATATCTTCAATCTGATGACAACGTCGCAAGACTGGTGGCCAGCCGACTACGGCCATTATGGGCCGTTATTTATTCGCATGGCTTGGCACAGCGCCGGTACATACCGTATAGCTGATGGTCGTGGTGGTGCGGGCTCAGGCACTCAACGTTTTGCCCCACTCAATAGTTGGCCTGATAATGAAAATCTGGACAAGGCACGTTTGCTATTATGGCCCATC
>JACZTA010000002.1:0-41507 GCA_022573915.1 Bacteroidota bacterium
AAGACACTTTGTTTTTTTATCTAATGTTAGACGAAATATAGTAAATTTTCAGCCACAAACCGCAAACCAATCGGTAAAATAAAACTGCCTGATATCAACCCATTTTCTATTTCAAGTATTCTTTTCGTGATATGATATCCAGTTTCATCATCTTTCAAACGGCTGCATATTGATCGGTATAAGTATGCATTTCGCTCTATCTTGATTACCCCAAAGTTTTCCTCAATTTCTTTAATCATTTCCTTGCCCGAATGCAACGGTGGTTCGTGAGAATGATCTTCTTGCCATGCTTTAAGGGGATCTTTGATATATTCTGAAAACTTCTCTTCCCGAATGATTGCGGAAAGGATTGAAATCGTATCATAATACCATCGTGTTGTATTTAGATCCACCATTTCACGATCAAAATCTTCAATGATTAGTTTACCCCCTTTTTTCAGTAATAATTTTGTATGATGCAAAGTTTTTTTAAGATTGTGAATGTGATGAAGTGAGCGCGTAAATAGGATGATGTCAAACGGATCGTCTTTAAATGATAAAAAATCAAGGTGCTTGGCAGGCACACCTTTTTTTATAGCTAATTCAACTGCTTTTGCATCTGTATCCAACGCGGTGAGGGCTATACCAGTTTTTAGTAGCTCATATCCGAGATCACCAGAACCAAAGCCAACCTCAAGAATTCGTAAATCCTTATTTGTAATAAATTTTTGAACATAGTTGAGAGTTTCTTCATTGAAAACATTAATTTTTGATTTGACCCTTTTCATATTGGTTGTATTTCAGCTAACGGTTTGAATAAACGCCCGTTTTAATGCGGTTTATTTGTTGTCAGCCTTACTGTTTCTTTCCAATGTCATTACAAATGCAACTGCTTTTCTAGTAAAATCAGCCCATTTGCCGGAATGTTTAAAGGGTAAAGAAACCCATCCTTTCATAGGCTTGTCAGGAGCATAGAGATGCGAAGCCATGCTTGAACCATCCAGCTTTAGTGCTTCCAGCCGGGTTTTTTCATCCAGTTTGAACAGCATACTATCTTGCCATAAAATGGCAACTGCTTTTCCATTCATGGTTTTAATGCAGGATGCACCAAACATTTTCCCTGCAACGGCGCCAGGTACTTCATTGACAATTTGATGAAATAGCTCTTCGGATTGGGTCATCATGAAGCAATTTTCTTATAGTTTCAATGAAGACTATAGGGTTTTATTATTACAACTTAGGCAATACCCTCTCAAGTTGGTTTCTGAATTGAAACTTCAAATCAGCAATATTTTTGTAGATCGTTCTAAAATGCCCCAAGTCATCTAGTTTTTTCCTGAAATCTAACAGGCTTTTAATTTCATCTGTTATTTCTTCTGTATTTATTGGAGCATCTTTAAAGTAGGTATAAACCAAAGGCTTCCCTGTTTTTTTAAATTGACCAAAGGCTGTTTCAAATTCCTCTGCGGTGTACTTACCCACTTTGGTAAAGAACAGGCTTACAAAGATATCTGATTGCTTCACTACATTATTGTATTCATCTTGTAACCGCGTCTTTGACATCGCATCGATGAAATTTTCCCAAAGTTCCAGTTTTAAGAAAATACCTTCTTCGTAGAGCCGCTGATTCTCACGGTTAATGAAGATTTCAAATTGCTCTCTGTCTGCCTTAAGTTCTGAGGAAGAGGCCAGAAATATTTTGATGTTTTTTTGCGTTCCCTGCCGATCTTTGCTTGTAGAATACCCATTCAGGATATCGGTAACAGGAAGATCCTCATCTAACTCATCGTGGTACATTGGTTTGTTTTTTTCTTCCCGATTAATGAGTTGTAAATAGTCCAACCAATGTTCTTTATAGAGCACCTCCTGCTTGATTGTCATCTCCGGAAATGGCTCATGGAGCCTGCGAAAGGTTTCCCGGATGGCATAGAGATAGCTGCGGCTCTCGCCTTTTGTTCCACTTACTTCAACATGAATATAGTTCTTGCGAAAAGTCTGGTAGACTTTTGCCCGGCATGAACCATTGGAAATTAGCACACCACTGCGCCATCGATTATCAGCCAGGATGTCCAGGTGCATTTCGACAATAAACCGGGTGATAAATGCATCCGGTGGGAAATCGTCATAGTTGTAGCGAAAATGCATGGATTTCTTGCTGTCCCATTCAAAATCGGGCTCGATGTCGACAAAAAGATCCGGAATGAAATAAATATCCTGTTGGTCTTTTGCCCCATAGCAAAGATTGAACTTTTGCATGAGGTTTAAAAGGAAAACATGCCTCGGTTTTGGAAATCGATCACCGGGAAGAATGTCTTCCAGATCGTTAATATCCAGGCGGCCCTTATTTTTATCTTTCACAATGGGGTCATTAATGATGGCATAGACGCCATCCATGATCCATTGCGGATTGATCACATTGGTATCGATTAGCCGCGGGTCATCCACAAAACTGACCACCGCGCCAATCATGCTGAGCAGTTTCAGGTTGCTTTTACGCTCCTCTGCGGGAAGGTCTTTGATAAATTCGAGATCTTCATATTCCTGGTAGGTGATAAAATCAGTCCCTTCCGCTTCCAGCTTCTCCAATTGTTCTTTAACCGTAAACCACTCACGCGGGCGCTGTTCAAAGACACCCGGCATTAGTTTCTTATCACTTACAATTGATGTTATTTTCTTTTTTAGAAGATCGATGGAATCAACGGCTTTAGTATCCTCACAATCATGGATACTGGTGCGGACAAAGCCAATGATATTCGGGTAATCGCGCTCAAGGCTTTTTCGATCCAGATCGTGTGGATCCAGGTCTATTTTATTAATGACCACCAGAACCGGCGCTTTGTTCCCTAACTGATTGGCCAGCTTGAGCCAATGATTGAGCTCATTTCGTTCCCTGCGGGCAAGTGTAACCAATACGTACAGGGTTCGCTCCGAGAAAAAAAACTGGTGTGTGCTGCGCATAAATTCCTGCCCGCCAAGATCCCATATATTGAGGCGGATATCCTTGTCTTTATAGGGAATTTTGATCTGACTGCGCTCTATTCCATGTGTGGTTGTTATATCTCTCTCAATCTCTCCTTTTCTGAGGTATTCAATCAAATGGGTTTTGCCATAATTGCTTTCGCCGATAAAAATGACTTTGGCTTCATGTATGGGCTGCAAGGTTCCGGCTTTTTGCGCCCTTTGCCATTTGAGTATTTCCTGGATTTGTTCTTTTGGGGGTAACTCAAATATTTCAGCGCCGACCTTAAATTGATTGTTATACAAACTAAGCGAGGTCAGATTACTCAGCTTTGAAAAACTCTCCGGCAGGCTGCTCAATTGATTGTTTTCTAAATCAAGCATTGTCAGGTTACTCAGCTCACGGATCTCTTTTGGAAGTTTTCTTAGTTGTAATCGCCGCAAATCCAGTCTCTTCGAATTCTCTTGTTTGGCCTCCTGAATGATCCGCAATGCTTTTTGGTAGTTTTTATCCATAGATTTTAATTTTTACTTAGGATTATAAAGTAACCATAATAAATGATGTGAAACACATTGATTTTTCCAAAACACTCCTTTGGGATTTGAGATTTGAACCTATCGCTGCACTGTATTGATAAGCTGCGTTTTAAAACACTTATCTTTTGGTATAACCTGTTTAAAATTTGGTAAGTTTTCTTGTTTCTTTGGTCATGTAATCCATAATATAAACCTCAGATTTACCCTCTTTTGCCATAACGAATAGGATCTCGCGCTGATCCAGCGTCAGCGTATATCATTTGGCGAAAAAGAGGGCAGCATCACATCTTTAAATCCATTTGTCACTTGCTCAACTTTTAAATGTTCTAAGTCCAGAATATAGAAATCTTGAGAATCGTCAGTATGGTTCGTATAAATAAGTTTGTTTAACTTATTCATCATTGCAGGAGCAACTTGATTTGTATTGCTTGCAAAGATTCTTACCACATCCGAGCCATCATTTTTCATTCTGAAAAGTTGGTAACTTCCTGATCTTTTGGAGTTGAAATAGATATGCTTGCCATCTTTGCACCAACTTGGACGAAAAATCATTTGCAGCGTTATTTGTTAAATTTTTGATATTGCCGCCATCAGAGTTCATAATACATAGTTCCCTGGTACCTTTAAGACGACATTCAAATGTGATTAAACGACCTGAAGGTGAAAATGCACCAGCCCCCAACCTTCCATCCGTATGGGTTAACTTTTTGATTTCAGCGGTTTGTAAAGTATATTCATAAAGCTGGGAACTGCCATCTCTATTTGAATTGAACAGAATTTTATTTCCATCCGGGGACCATGAAGGTTCACTGTCACCGTTGTCATTAACAGTGATTTGTCTCATATTAGTACCATCTCTATTGATTGTGTAAATTTCGAAGTCTCCATCATTATTTGAATAAAAAACAATTCTGCTGCCGTCGGGAGACCATTTTGGGCCGTAACTATTTACCTTTGTCTGCGACAATGTCAGATTTGGAAATAACAAGATTATAAATATTAACTTTTTCATGCAGGGGCTTCTTAAAATTTTGTTGACCTCTTTGAAGTTCTTTGAGTTCTTTCTTCGCCTTATCCAGTAAACCACTCAAATTCCAGCCAATGTCGACTATTTTGCGGAAATAACGCTTCGCCAGCTCACGATTTTCCTGTTTGTAGTATTCTCCTGTTAAAGCAAGCGCTTCAACCCAAAACCAGGCTCTTGAATTGTAGTTATCAACATCTGCGATTCTCTTGTAATATTCTACGGCCTGTGCTTTTTTGATCTTGTGATTGTAATAATTGCCCAGGTATAAATTGGTGTACGGGTCCAAGCGGTTTTCTGCAAGAAGCTTTTGTCCCAGGTTTTCAATTATTTTATCAACTTCGACCCGGAGGACTATGCGGCGGTTTTGAACAATGCTAAATGTTGCGTTGGAAATTCTTCTTCCTTTATCCGGGAGGGTGGGTATTTAGGCGTACCGGCTGTTATGATTGGAGACCGGCAAGAGGGCCGGGAGCATGGAGAAAACGTTGTTTATTGCGGATATAGTGGAACGGAAATAACCGAAGCCGTTTCACTTCAATCCTCGCACAAGAGGTTTGAATCGAGTAAAAAATATGGAGCAGGTAAAAGTGGAACGAAGATAGCTGAGATACTTGTAAGTATTGATCTTGATTTTCGTAAGATGATTACCTATTAAACTCCCACGGTCAAAATCATCGTATGAGAATTTTAGCAATTGTTCCGGCACGCGGAGGTTCAAAGGGGATAAAAGATAAGAATATCATCAGGATCAGTGGAAAACCTCTCATTTCTTATACGATCGATCTTTCAATAGTTCTAATAAAGAGAAAACTGATAGCAAAGGCCATTTTATCTTCTGATTCAGAAAAGATCATTCAAGTAGCAAAAAAACAAGGTCTGGAGGTTCCGTTTAGAAGGCCAAAGAAGTTTGCCTCGGACAGATCCAAAGCAATTGAATATATACTTCACGCGATAGAATATTTCGAAAACAGAGGTGAGAAATTTGATTCAGTTTTGATTCTACAGCCAACTTCACCTCTGCGAAACGTTCGGGATGTCACCGCAGCAATTAATTTATTTATTAGATCCAGGACAAATTCACTTATTAGCGTTTATAAAGAAGAGTATATCAATGAGTTAGTGATGTATAAAATGAAAAACAAAGGAAAGGTTGGCGTACCTTTAAATAAAGATCATTCAAAAGGTGTGCGAAGACAGGAACATGGTTCGACCTATGTTCGTAACGGTTGCATATACCTGACGAAGGTGAGTTATTTAAAGAGATTCAATCAATTGATCTCACCGAACCCTGTATTGTACGAGATGCCGAAGAGGAGATCAATAAATCTGGACACACCAGAGGATCTCAGCATCCTTAAAAAGCTAATATGAAAATAGGTATTCTGGAATCGAAGAATTTTTCAGCTGAAGCGACTGCTAGACTCAATAGGTTAGGTGAAGTATTTCATTACACAAAAGGATCTGTTTCAAATTTTATAAGAGACAAGGAAGTGCTTTTTGTTCGGTTGAAGTATATGCTTGACGAGAAGTTTTTAGGGTATGCAAAGGCTTTAGAATATTTATGTTCTCCCACGACGGGTTTAAATCACATAGATCTCCGGTACATAGCTAAGAAGAAAATTGATCTTATTTCACTGAATGGAGAACGGCAATTTCTAAATCAAATTAAAGCAACGCCCGAGCACGGACTGGGTTTGATCCTTTCCCTGCTTAGAAACTATAAGGATGCTTATTTAGGTAAGCAGAATGACCAATGGGACAGGGAGCGATTTGTTGGTGAAGAGTTGTTTGAAAACAAGGTTGGAATAATTGGTTTTGGCCGGGTTGGCAGTATTCTGGCTAAATACGTGACCGCAATGGGATCCGATGTTTTATTTTTTGATCCGAATAATAAAATTAAATATCCGAAAAACGTCAGGAAATCCACAAGCATTGAAAGGTTGATCAACCTTTCAAACATCATCATATTATGCGCCTCATACCGCGCAGGTCAAAAACGAGTCCTTGATAAAAAGCTTATCAATGCGATGAAGGGAAAATATTTTGTGAATATCGCCAGAGGGGAATTGCTTGATGAAAATCATCTTATCTCCAAAATTAGCGCAAGCTATTTCAAGGGAATAGCGTTGGATGTGATTCAGGGTGAAAATAGTGAGAAGAACAATCTTAAGAAGTTGATCAGTTTATCCGAAAAAAATAATTTGATATTAACTCCACATATTGCAGGAGTGACAGTTGAATCATTCAAGAAAACGGAATTGTTCATTGTGAAGAAATTAGCTAAGAATCTAACGATTTCGAAATAAGATGACAGCGGAAAAGAAGGTTCTGGTGTGCAACATAGTATCTCCTCATATTGTTTCTTATGCGAGGAAAAAGAATTTTGAAGCAATTCTTACACACGGAATAATGCCGGGATATGACACCACTACTGAAGATTTTAAGATTATTGATACCAATATTTATCGAAAAAAAGGTAGTTGGCGTGCTTATAATGATAATAAAGTGATTCTTGATAGATTAAAAGAGAAGTTTCCGAACCTATTCAAACATAATGGTTATGATCTGACAAAAGGGTTATACAAACATGTTTATTGGACCAATTACAAGGATGGATATGTCAAAGTTGCAGTAGAAGAAAACGAATTAAGAGACGCAGTTTTAGTTCATTATCATCCAAATTTCCTAAACCGTTTAGTGAGACGATTTGGACAAATGGTTACATCAGGCCAAGAGAATAAATACCATAAAGCGATGAGACGGCCGCTTAAACCACTTGATAAGATATACGATGTGATCTTCTTTGTTGATTCCTTGATGACACTTGATAATTGGCAGTTTCTGATCAGGGAGTTTGATCCTTACCGGACCGCCATTTATCATATGGCAGCAAAATCGAACAAAATCCTTGAGAAAAGGATTAACGAACTGCCTTTTGATGTCATTAATGAAGGGCCAATATTGTCCAATGCTCCTCTTAGTTATAAGCGTAACGGCTTGATAGCAGAGGAAGTAATCATGATGCAACAGATTGCCGGAGCACGTTCTAAATTTTTTCATTTTCTCAGGGAGTTTGAATTATTGGCGGAGGCATGTAAAAAATCGTTTGTTGTAAACGGTTTTGAGAATGATTTTACAGGAAATCTACTACACGAAGTGGCCGCTAAAAAGGGACTTTATGTTTTTAATACAACAAATGGGACAAGAGCAGGGAATGCTACCTGCGCAGATTCCGAATTTGATGCTTTTCTGATCTGGGATGAGAAAATGAGAACTATTCTTATTGAGGAAGCGAAAATTGATTCACGGCAGGTAGTCAACCTTGAAGGTCATTTGTTGGAAGATGTTATGTCGAGACATAGATTTTCAAATTCTCTTGAGCTGGATCTAAGTGATATTGAGGACAAACGAGTAATCACTTTCGGATCCTGCCAGGGTTTTAGAAAGGATAAGATAGATGCCTTGGATGTTTTATACGGGATGTTAAAGGAAAATAAAGACCTGGTACTTTTATACAGGCCGCATCCACGAGAAACGCCGCTTGACTATTATTTGCCGAAGGATGATCAAATACAAGACCGGTTCTTTTTAATAAAATATGATGAGGAGAATAATAAAACGACATTGTATGATCAGTTATTTATCACTGACGTAACTGTCGTTCCTACTTCGACGGTTGCTCTGGAATCGAGCTGGGCTGGCGTTCCTGCAATAACATTTGAACAGAATGATACGCCGTTGTTGTATTGTGTGGATGAAGAAACTATTTTTCACGTGAAGGTCAAAGACCATTTGGCTGATAAGGTCAATGAGTTGCTACAACAGCAACCGAAAAAGAATGATAAAGAGGTGACGAATTATGCAAAGGTCTATGCAGATTTTATTAAAGCATTTGAAAAGAACTGAGAATGTCATTTGTTGGAGGAGAAATATTAGTGGTTGGAGCGGGAAGGATGGGAAGACACCATGTGGTTGGTTTATTGAGCGAAGATGCTGAAATGCCAATCACAGTTTGTGATATTGATAAAGAACAGCTGAAACGTCTTGACGAATCTATAGATGATGTGTTCGATAATCTGAAATTCCGGACGCTTGACGAGGTTCAGGAATCCCACATAAAATATGCCGGAGCGATTATCGCTTCAACCGCTAATAACAGATTGGCTACAATTGAGATGTTGTTAAACAAGGAAGTCAAGAATCTATTAATTGAAAAGCCTGTCGAGCAATCTTTGGAAAATGTTATTAAGGCAATAGAGTTAGTCAAGCATCACAATGCCAAGGCATTTGTTAACCTCGTTTTTAGAACCCTCGAACAGTTCCGGGATTTTGAAGTCATGATCAATGACCCTGAATTGTTTGGAGCAATGAAGAACTTTAATTTGATTGGTGGGTCAATTGGAATTGCGTGTAATGGAGTACATTATTTAGACATTATTCTAAAAATGACTGGTGCGGATGATTATTCACTTAACGAAGCCTCTATTGATGATGAATTGATCGCCAGTCCAAGGGGAACGGAGTTTTTTGATTTTGGCGGCCGAGCTTCCATTGATCTCCTTCGGTCCGGTAAAAAGGTGGCTGAGCTGTTCATAGATTTATCAGCAACAAGTTCCGCGCTACCTGTACTCGAGATCACTGGAGATAAAGCTAAATTGGCAATTCACTATAAGAAACGTGAGTATACTTTAGTTAAAAGAATAATGACAAAGAATGATCAAAAAGATGCTGCTAACAAATATACTCCCATTGAATTCTTTGATTTTAAAAAATTCAAGATCACTTCCGGAACTCTCAATTGGTTAAACAGTTTCAAGGGCGAACGGGTCGATTTGCCAAAGCTGGAAGAAAATCTTTTAGTGAACCGTCTTATATTTGAATGGTTATCAAGTTCATCAAAATATCAAAATACATTTCCGATCACATAAATGTAATTTTGGCTGCAAAACTTTCTCATATACTTATCATCCCTTCCTGGTATCCCAACCAATTGCATAATAAGGGTTCATTTGTTGAAGATCAGGCGCGAGCCCTTGCGAATTCAGGTTCGAAAATCGTAGTATTCTTGTTCGAAATGATTCGGCCCTTTGACCGGGCAGTCATTAAATGGAAAAAAGAAGAAGCGCTTGAGTATATCGACGTGAAGTTTCGAAATTGGATTCCTACCCGCCTCTCTGCTGCTCTCTTGAACTTTCAAAAAAATCTGGTATTGAATAAGATCGGAAGTAGCTTAAAAAAGTATATTAAACTTCACGGGAAACCTGATATTATTCACTTACACAGCATTGTGGAATACGGTTATGTCACAAAATATTTAAGCGAGCGGTTTAATATCCCCTATGTATTAACCGAACATTATCCCTTTGAAGCAGTTAGCTATGACCCAATTTTTAATGCTTATGAAACGATGGCGAATCTTAACGACCTAGTATTGAACGCAAAATCTCGAATTAGCGTAAGTCCTCACTATCAAAGGTTATACTCAGATAAGTTTAATTGCGAGTTTAATACCATTCCCAACTTAATCCCGATGTTCTTTAGCAAACAAGAAAAGAAGGAAGCTAAGAGAAATGGCAAATTTATATTCTTGAGCGTTGGTGCACTCATTGCCAGGAAGGGACACGCTTTATTAATTAGAGCTTTTGCTAAAGCGTTCGGTGGAGAGAGCGAATACGTACTCCAAATTGTGGGCAGCGGAAAACTGTATGATGAACTAATTACCTTACCTCAACATCTGGATATTGAAGGTCAAGTAAATTTCTTAGGTACGCTTGGTAGGGAGGCTATAGTTGACGAATTTGACCGATGCCGGGTTTCAGTAGTTTCTTCTTCGCATGAAACCTTCAGTATTGTCGTCATTGAATCTTTAATAAGGGGGAAACCGGTTATTTCTACCAAATGCGGAGGACCTGAGTCTCTTATTAACGAAACGAATGGGTTATTATGTGAAAATGGTTCGGAAGACGATCTTTGTGCGAAAATGACGGAAATTGTGAAACGATACGATGATTTTGATGAAAAGACTATAGTTCAGGATGCACTGGAAAAATATTCGGAAGAGGTTGTGACCGCTAAAATTCAGAAGGTATATACTCGCGTTTTAGCAAGCATTTAAAGATAAATATCCTCGAATTAAAAGATGAAAAAGATATTTTTTTACCTGAGCATAGTGTTGGTTATAGCGATAATCTTCGAAATAATGGTCAGAGGTATGCTACCAAGACCTGGGGAGTTGCAACTTGATCCTCAAAATATCGAAGGATTGTTGAGAAGACATCCACAAAGAAGTTATGCTTACCAACCGGGCTTCAATGGACGGATTACTACAGATGACTATGATATCGAAGTAGTGATTAATATTGATGGGATGCGCGACAAGCAAGTAGAACCTTCACAAACGGTTAAAATTTTGGCGATTGGTGATTCGTTCACCGTGGGCTATGGGGTAGAGAACGAGGAGGCTTGGCCGCATCAACTGGAATTATTGATCAATAGGGATACCGCAGGAGGGTACAAACGAGTATTGAATGGAGGTGTCTCCGGGTATAGTGTGCGGCAAGCAAGAATGGTATACGAGGAATACGACTCCATCTACTTTCCTAAAATGGTCATACTTGGGCTTTATACTACCAGATATTGGCGACTCAACGATCCATACACATTTTACCATGGGTATGCCATTCAATCTTCTAAGGTAGATCAGCTGTTCAAAACCTCGAAGGGTATCATTTATTCGCCATACAGCAATAAAAAGAAGAGAGACCTTGATCTTTGGCTAAAGAGATATTTTTATGTAGGTGGCCATCTTTCACATCGGTTGGCTGGAGTTTCAATGGGTGAGAAAGAAAAATCAGATATAGCAAACGTACCCATCCGCCCACAAAATTTTGACAAGACGTTTACTACTCTTGTCCAATTATATGACGAGATCATCAAATTAAATGAGAAACTCTTAGATCGTAATCAAGAACTAATTATTTTATTGATTGAGGACCAAAATAAAGATGGTTCGTATGGGGAGTCAGGAAAAAAGTATAATGATCAGGTGGTTAAATTTTGCAAGGAGACAGGTATAAGGGTAATTAATACTATCCCTGAGTTTGAAAAACTTGCTGAGGGGAAACCGATATTTCGTCTGGGGAACGATCATCATTGGTCTAAAGAAGCGCACAAAGTAGTAGCTTCAATTATTATGGATTCACTAATTGAATCCAGTGCGAATAATCATTGGATGGAAACCCAAGTCTTACCTGCAAGGTAGATCCAGTTATTAAGCAAGGTTGATTAATTGCCAGAAATGAATCCGGTGCTCTTTGATAATAGCAATGAAAAGTATTACCGTAAAAAAGATTTTAAGGAAGAGTCCATGAAAATTCTACTTGAAAACTTTGCAAAAGGGATAGTTGGTGAATATTTATCCACGAGGGGTGAATGAATTGATGAATTTCCAATTATAGAAATCCCAGGGATTAAAGGATATTAAGAACATGAAAGCCAAAATGTATCATTATGTATGTCCGTTCGATGAAGATTTCCCCTATCTTAGGAATCTGGACCAAGAAGATTTTAAAAAACAGCTGCAAGGCAGGAAAACGATGACTTCACTTTATTGGTAAAGCGGATTTTAAATTATTTTATATCATACGAATTCAGAGAAGGAGTCATTGATCAGTTGATCGAAAACTTTATACCTGCCGTTGAAAAGATATTTAAAAGCTATTACGTTAGCCCTGCTGAAATCAAAGAAATGAGTGAGAAAGGGATGCTCATTGGAAGTCATTCGATCGATCATCCGGTTATGTCGAGATTAACGAATGAAGAACAGGTCCGGCAAATTTCGGAGTCTTTTAAATTTCTTGAAAGTCTTACTACTAAACATAATAATGTCAAAACTTTTTGCTATCCATACGGTGGTTTTCATTCTTTTTCAAACGAAACGGAAGCAATCTTAGACTCATTTGACTGCTTATTTTCCTTTAATGTTGAACAACGGGATATCAGCTTCAATGATGTTTCACAAAGGCCACAGGCACTACCCAGGTATGATTGTAATCAGTTTAAACATGGACAGGTAAAATTGAATCAAACAGGTATTTAACAGATGTTCTCTGCAGAGAGCTGGGAATGAACAAAAGATAGCATGAGCCGATCAAGGTATAAGACAATGCGTGATTATTTTTTTGTGATATTAATCTGCCTTGTAGTGGCTGAGTTAACTGTCCAGCTATTCGAAAACTACTTAAAATCGGGTAAGGAGAAATTGGTTCATATGTATGTGAGGCATGAGATTGGCAATGGAACTTATGAATTGTTGCCCAATCTAAACTTAAAGGCGCGGGTCGAGAATAGAAATGTAACTCTCCGTACGAATTCTAAAGGGATGCCATGGCATGAGGTTGACTATAAAAAACCTGCAGGTATTACTCGAATAGCTTTCATAGGTGACTCCTTCACTTTTGGTGAGTGGGCCGATGATAATATACGTGGTGGGTTTGTTGGAGTTTTTGATTCATTATTGGCTCGTGACGACATTGAGGTGTTAAATTTTGGCGTTCCCGGATATGGTTATTTAGAGATGGCTGTGATGATTCGTGAGAAGTTATCTAGGTTTGACCCGGATATTTTATTCCTGATGAGTTATGCTGGCAACGATTTCGAAAATACCTGGCAGCAAATTCAATATTACAAGCTGCCATCGGGTGTTGAAACATCTCCTGTTCACATCATGACTGACACTTCGCAATCTGATGTAAAAATATTGCCATTCAAATTAAAGCTTCATAAATATTTGGGTCTGTACCGATTTTACGGGCACGTTGGTAATTACTTTATTATTCGGAAATTAAAAAACTCGAATCCATTTGACATCAAATCAGAGCTTCTTTCTTATCCATTGAAGTCTTGGTCGAAACCTCCCTATAATGCAGCTGAACAAACAATTGTGGATATATCGCTTAACAAAGTCTCTGAAATTCATCAATATTGCAAGTCGCAGGGCATCCGGCTATATATTGTTACCATTCCGGAGGATGCGCAGATTTACAGCGCTGAAATGAGTGGCGATGGTTTTGATATCAACTATCCTCAGGAACTGCTCAGGAGGTATTGTGCGGACTCCGGTATTGTATATTATGATCTGCTTCCACAACTTCGGGCACATGTGATCAAAAATCAAAGGCATATTTATACTATTTGGAATGATCATTTTAATAATGAAGGACATTTCGTGACCGGAAAATATTTGGTGGAGTGGTATCTATCACTCGATAAGAATGGAGCCAACTAACTTATGAAGAAGATATTGGTCATTGTTGGCACTCGTCCTAATTTTATCAAGATAACGCAGTTGCCGAAAGCATTTGAACCATACGCCAAGAGCGTGGAGTTGAAGATCTTACATACGGGTCAACATTATGATAAGAATCTCTCCGATGTATTTTTTGAACAATTTAATCTGTGGCCTGATTTTAATTTGGATATAAAACCGGCATCGCCTGTGACGCAGATCGCCGAAATGATCATTGCGTTGGAGGCTTTTATTCAAAATGAGTATCAACCGGATTTGCTTGTTGCTGTGGGAGATGTGAATTCTACTCTGGCTTGCGCGATTGTGGCTACCAAACTGAGTATTAGATTGGCTCATATTGAAAGCGGGCTACGTAGTTACGATAAGACCATGCCGGAAGAGATAAACCGAGTGATCACAGATGAGATTGCAGACATTTGTTTCGTCACCGAAAAAAGTGGAGAAAATAATTTGTTAAAAGAGGGGAAGTCCGAGGATACATTACATTTTTCAGGAAACACCATGATTGATACGCTGGTTGCCTTTCAGGAATCTATCGATGGCTCAGATGTACTGGATAACTTGCACCTGCAACCGGCGGATTATGCTTTGATCACGACCCACAGGCAAGCCCTCGTTGATAATGAGGATAATATGAAAAGATTGCAGTCTATAATTTATTCAGTAGCCCAAAAGATTGGTCTTGTATATCCAATACATCCGCGAACCATGAAGCAATTGAAGGAGTTCGGTCTGTACGATAAACTGCAGGCATCTGAACAAATAAAATTAATAGATCCTGCAGATTATTTCTCAAAGCAAGAGACTTCGCATTATGATATACCCTGCTTAACGTTGAGGCCTAACACAGAACTATTGAGTACACTTGATCCCGGAACAAATGTATTGGTTAATCTGGATGAGGATCTCATTAATCAGGAAGTGGAGAAGATTTTTGAAGGAACTTTTAAGTCGGGTGCTACGCCCGAGTATTGGGATGGGAAGGCCTCAGCAAGGATTGCTGAAAAGTTAAACGAAATTGTCTAGATGAAGATCATCTATTTCTCTGCTCATCCCCAACTAAATCTCTCTGATAGATCCGGATATGCTACCCATATGAATGGTATGATAAGGGCATTCGGAAAAAAGGGGCATGAAGTTTTACCAATCATTGCGGGTGGAGCGGTTGAAGGGTTGGGTGCTAAGAGGGATAAGAAGAATAACCTTAAGGGATGGGCAAAAGCTGTTATTCCCACTTATTTTTGGGAATCTATCAAGGACTATAACCTGCTTAAAAAGAACATTGGTGCACTTGCTGATCTCACAAAAGGAATAAAGGAATTTAATCCGGACCTAATTTATGAGCGCGCATGTTATTTGAGCTTTGAAGGAATAAAAGCAGCTAACGATTTAGGTGTAAAACATATATTGGAAGTTAATGCGCCACTTGTTGAAGAAAAGGACGTGTTAGAATCGCGCTCCTATTTTTATGGTGGTGCATTAAAAACGGAACGGAGTCAGCTAGGATCAACGTCCAGAATTGTCGTCGTTTCGGAAATCTTACAGGATTATTTTTTAAAGAAGTATGATCTTCCACAGTCTAAGTTCATCGTTACTCCAAATGCCGTTGATCCATCACGAATAGAGTTTTCGCAGCAAAGACAAGAAGAGATCATCGCAGAATATCGATTGGAAAGCAAAACAGTTATTGGGTTTGTGGGTTCGTTTTTTAAATGGCACGGATTGAGTATGTTGATTTCAGCTTTTAAGTCTCTCGAAACAGAGTTTTCTAATCTCGCATTGTTCATAGTTGGAGACGGTGAGGAGTCTAAGGAACTCCAGCTACTAGCAGGTGATTCTCTCAATAACTCCATCCATTTCACTGGAAACGTTGCTCCCGAGGAGGTGTCTGACTACATAAATATAATTCACATAGCCACGATGCCGGCATCCAATTGGTATGGATCGCCAATGAAGATCTTTGAATATGGCAGCCTAGGCAGGGCTATTATTGCTCCCGACGAAGCTCCATTGAAGGAGGTTATGGAGCATAACGTGGATGGCTTGCTTATTAAGCCAGCAGCGGAATCCTTGAAACAAGCATTGCGAGAACTGATTAACAACGACCAAAAGAGGATTGAATTAGGAAAAAACTTCCAAAAAAAGGTACTGGACCTGCATACGTGGAATCATAATGTGGATGCAGTACTGGAAGGATTCTAATCATCATTCCGGTTCAGGATGCTGGTTGATCTTATTTCAACAACTGAATTATTCCTTGAGTTAATTTAGAAATCTCATATTCGGAGATGTCGAAGTGATCAACAGAGAGTAAAATGTTGTTCTCGTGATGTTCTAATATGTCTAGCAATGATTTTTCAATTTGGTTTTCGTTGAGTGCATATCCTATTTTATTTTCAGCAATAAATTCACTCGTCTTTCCTTTTTTTGAAAAGCAAACTATCGGTGTGTCATTGGCAAGATATTCATAGAACTTTGTGCTGAACGAATAGTTAAGGTCATCTGTCAAGAACAGCATACCCAGATGTGATCTTGCTATTTTATAATGCACCTGATCAAGAGGAATAACGCCTCCGTACCTAATAGCTTCGTGATTTTGAACAAGGTCAAAGAAACTATCGGGAACATCTCCATAAAAATCAAATTGAAAAATCTTATAAAGATGCGGCGAGTTTTTTTTAATGTTGTTCAGTGCGCCTATAAATTCCTGAAATAAATGCATTGCCTTGATGTACAATGTTCCGGTAAATATTAATCTCAATTTATCACCGGGGATTTTCTCATTTGTTTTTTCCGGCAAGTCATGCCTGTCGAAACCGTTTACGATGGTAACAAACTTATTTTTATTCGTGCTGGCGTGATGAGATATGTGTTTGAAATATTCTGTCATGTTTTCTGATACCGAAATGATATAATCAGCCTTATTAATCACTTTTTTTTCAGCATTGATTTCGAAATTCATTCTTTTTTTCGAGAGTGAAGTAAATCCGTAGGATGTTTTATTATTCGCCCAGGGATCTCTGAAGTCCACGATAAAATTGATCTCAGGAAATTTATTTTTTAGATTGGATAACAAGTAAGCTTGAATGAATGGAGCGCAGGTTACGATCAGGTTATTATACCCATTTGCAATCTCTTTCTCAATAATAGGTATCAACCTTTTACTCCAATGAGCACTACTATCATAGTAATTGCCCTTTAGTTTCAGCATCGAATACCATTTTGAAATTCTATAGAGAACTTTCTCTTGAAATGTTCGTGGTTTGATTCCCAAGTATTTAGGATACCCTGAGTTGATATAGGTGATATTGTTCTTGATAAGTTCCAGGTCATGAAGCCAGGGAGATATTTCGTTCATTTGGTTTATTGCTGCTATTACCTTTACGTCTACATTGTTCGTGTTAAGGTATTTCGCAAATTTTACCCACCTTCTTCCGCCTATACCAGGTGCGGGTGGAAAGGTAAAAGAGATAAGTAACACCTTTTTAGTACCTGTTGTCATTTATTATTAGCGATAGTCTTATCTAAAAATATCTCTTTAGTGACAATATTCGATTTTCAATAAATTTATACGAAATAATAACTACAGCAATTGTAAGAATAATATTTTGAAGAAAGTACTGAATCCATAATTCGCCACCAAGGCCTGTTCTTAAGAATAGGCCTTAATAAGCATATAATCCATATGATATTTTTCCAATGTAAGAGAGAACTATATTATCAAGAACCGCTACTAATTTCGTAGACTGGTTATAATAAATCCAAACCAAAAAGAGTGCAACCCCAAATGATTGAACTAAGAAATAAAGTTTTAATAATACCATCGCAGATTATAATGGAAACAAATACGAAACCACGGCTATTAACAAAAACCAATACTTATTTTTAAACAGATAAGACCATTTATCCGTATGTACTGCGTTCAAAATTACCAGGTAACTACCAATAAGAACGGGAGCAATTGCAGGGATGAACCATCTATTAGCTTTAAAATTTTTAGTTATTTCAAGATTGGGATATAAATAGACTGCAAAAATGCAAAGAATTATTATTGAGTAAAACACAATGATCATGGCTCGATTACTTCTAACATAGTTCAAGATCAGGGGCCGTGTAATATAAACTGTTCCTCTAACGCTAATGATCATGTGTGCCCTAATTCCCTGGTATAATGTAGGTATGGAACGAAGTTGTATAAATAGAAAAACGAAAGTAGAAGCCCAAACGCGGTGGTTTGAATCATACCAAGTTTCATTAAAATAGCAATGGTAATATAAAATATGAGTAATGGAGGCAGCAGTCTTAGGAATCTACGGGCATAAAAATTTTTAAAATTGACTCTGCTAAATTTACTTTTTTCTGCTAAAACTATTAAGGTTATTAAGAAACCACTTAGTGTGAAAAATAATTGAACTCCTGTTCCCCCCGAGATCAATTTCCAAACCCTAATTTGAAATAAGTCGTTGTCGGGTAAGTATATATAAAGTCCCAGATGGGTGAGAAGAACAAACGAGATGGCAATACCGCGCAATGAATCAAATCCTCGTATAAACTTCATTTTAGCACCAGGAGTTGAATTCCCACATTTTTTCACGCGTTACTGTATAGCGTAGGGCTGGATGTCTTTTAATCATCGTGAAACTCTCTTACAATATAGATTGGCCGATTCTGAGACTCCACGAATATTCGGTATATGTACTCACCAATTATACCCAGGAACAGTAGCTGGACACTTCCGAAAAAGTAGATGCTAAAAAGTGTGGAGGTCCATCCAGAAATGGCGTCGCCGGTTAATTTTTTATACAAGACCACACCGCCGGCGATAAGCGAAAAAGTTACACCGATCATTCCTAAATAAACGCAAACCCTAATGGGAATATTTGAAAAAGAAAATAGCGCATTCATTGCCAGAGTTGTCAACCTTCCGAACCCCATCTTTGTCTTGCCTGCAGCCCTGGCCGAGCGTTCGTATTCTATGTATGATTGCTTGAAGCCAATGAAATATCTCAGTCCGGGCAGATACCTGTTTTTCTCTTTTAAATCGATAAAAGAATCCAGCGCTCTTCTATTCATAATGCAAAAGTTCCCCACGTTAACCGGTGCATTTATATTACTCATCCTGCTGAAAATAGAATGAAATAACTTTATCATTATCTTTTTGAAAAACCCTTCATTTCTCGAAATTCTTTTTCCAAAAACGATATCCAGGTTTTTAGAATTAAGTTTCACGTACATCTCAGCTATCAACTCGGGAGGATCCTGAAGATCACCATCCATCATCACGACGTAGTCTCCTTTTGTATGATTTAACCCTGCTGTATAAGCGGCTTGGTGACCAAAATTCCTGGAAAGTGATAAGATCTTGAAATGGTTATCCTGTCTATGCCATTTCATAAGCAACTCAAGCGTCGAATCTTGGCTACCGTCGTCTACAATAACGACCTCATAGTCATCCGTAATAGCTGATAATGATGACCTGATACTTTCACAGAGAGAATCGATCAATTCTTCTTCGTTATATACAGGGACAACAACAGACAGTCTCATTCGGTGCGCTTTTGAATTTTAGGAAGTGAAAATTATGCATTATTTATAGGATTCTATAGAAACAATGTTGGCTGTTGATAAAAGATGAAATGTGCTGCACGGTCAAGATTAACAAAACGGGTATAGATATAGCCGGTGTAAATGTGCTTGGACTTTTTATGAATTCTGACGATAGTATTTGGACATATTATTTTCTGTAGTAGAATAGAGTTCATAAGGGATATATGAAGGAATAACTAATACGCGTTACTTGAGTTTTCAAATGTCGTTAGTAGAATTAAGTGACCGTTGGATTTTAAAAAAACTGTGTTTGGTGCTTGGTTTTGATTCACTTTTTGAATTATTTCTTTGTGCTTTCGTAAATAAAGATTGGTCATTAACGCGTCGGTCCATCCGAAATAGATAATTGTATCTCCGGGTAGATAACGCTTGATTATTTCTTTGGAAACTTGATAGTGTACATTTTTTTCCCGCGGATTCGTCCGCCATGTATTGGCATCTATATATATACCCGTGATTGAGTATGCCATGATGATAATTTGAGATCCAATCAGCGAAAATCCCAAAAGTTTCATCCAGCGTTGCATCTTAAAAAGATGAAAAAATGCTATGGCGTATAGCATGGAAAATAAAGGAGCTGAAAATATTACATACTTGGGATAAAATGAGATGGTATGACCTGAAAAGATAGCAAGTAATATGCTCTGAACAATTGGCCCAAGGATTAGGAACAGGAGCAATAGTTTCATTCTTTTACCCGGGTAGGCGTTCGTAAATCCAATAAACAGAAGTAACAATGGTATCAACAGAAGTGGAGCAATATAGCGCAGTTTTATACCAAAACGTGTAAAATAATTACCTGAATAGGGGAGGAATTGACGAGTTGATGCCTGGAACATAAGATAGGAGGTTAACTCTTCGGCAAACAGATTAGGATTCTCGTTTGTTTCTTGCTCGTAGTGGCTACTGCGCTCATTCATATTTCTCAACCCTTCCATACCTCCTTGATCAAGCCAGAATAAAAATCCACCAAGAAATATAAAATATGAGATAAAAAACCTGTAAAAAGTTTTTTTATTTCTGAAGTAAAAAAGAGAATAAGCAACGTGGCCTATCACAACATAGATGGTAAAATAATGTGTTAAAGCGGCAGCCAATAGAGTCAATCCATACCAGATATAAATCGCTCTGAACTTTGATTTTTCTTCACCTTGTATAATGCGAATAAAAAAATAGGTGGATAATAAGGCAAACGTGGTGGCAGCCGTGTAACCCCTGGCGATATGCGACCATTCAACGAGCAGAGGATGCAGAGCACATAAGGCCATTGCAAGCAAGGCAATTCGTTTTTTAAACCGGAGCGCAAGAGTAATGAGAAAGACAAGTAGCAGATTGAAAAGATCAAATAAAACAGATAATAATCTAACGGAAAAGTCGCTCGTACCAAAGGCTTCTATCCAGAAATGAAGCATGACGGTATATAACATCGTATTTCCTCTGTCTATTTCAAGATTTTGTTTGATTACTTCTCGTACGGTATTTTTTTGCCAGTAATGACTGGAATTAAAACTGTCCGTTGCGTAAGATGAAGGGCCGATAAATGCAATTCCTGTTGCATTTGTGATGGAAATTTTCTCATCACCGTGAATCCCAAATTTATCCAGCGTGTATATCCTTATTATAAAGGCTGCGAGTACTATTAGAACAAGGATTATAATGCTGGAGAGATTTCTCATCTGGCTGATTGTAGAATTGTTATGGTACCTAAGCTATGAATCTGATTTAATAAGATGGGTCTTTCCAAATAAATAAATCAGAAAGGAGGTAGCAAACAATACAAAAAACGGGTATAACGGTACGAAATAACGGAACTCTACATTCCTCAAATAAATAGTGATGATAAATATCAGAGACAAAGGCAACAGTGTAAACAGTATTTGCATCCTCTTTTTTTGCAAATAGATCAAGATCATTCCCATCAAGCCACAAATAATAATAAAGTAATAATAAATGAAATAGCCACCCTTGACGAGGATTTGATGCCAGGCCATTTGTCTGAACTCAGGAAATAGGAAATGATCTAACCGGCTTTGAAAGAGAAATTTGGAGGTTAGCTTCATAGGTGCCCAGAAATGGTAATACAGCGGCTTATTTTTTTTAAAAGATCGGACATATTTTTGGATGATCAGAATTGTCTCTTCTTTATAAATCATCCTCTCTTCCAAACTTAGCTCCGGGTTCATCGACCTCCAGTATATTTCTCTAAGTACAATTAGAGAGTCGAAATTAAAATCTTCCGTATAAATATTATTAGGGAACGGGTTTTCCGAAGTAAGTTTCGGAATATACCGGGGAGAGTAGGGCGGCACAAACCATTGCCCCTGCGGCTCCCACTTTTTCCACAAGCCTCCCCACGCACTGATCAGGCTTCTTAATTCCACTGATTGTGGTGTGTGATTTGAATGGTATGTGAAACTGTCGGGAGGTTGCAAGGGTATGAATTCATCGAACGCTCTGAAATTACGAATGCTCCAGGCAGTCAGGCTAAGTGTAACGATCATTCCAAAGACAACAATATTTCGAATTTTAACTGCGATCTTAAATATTCTGGCAGACTTGAAGATATACAGAACAGGTACCACAACAAAAAATACAATTAATATCGGCCTGAAAAATACGGCCCAACAAAGCAGGGTACCAGCTATAAACCATGGAAGTACTTTTTCTGTTTTAAGTCCGTCAAATACATAATATAAAGCGAAGATCAGTAAAGATGTTCCAAAACTATCAGCCAAACCATAATGAATAAATATCGAAACATACGAGCTGATACCGTACAAGAAGAAGGCAATACTGAAAGCTGCCTTTTCATTAAATAGTTTTTCCGCGATCCTTGCCAGTACGTAAATAGAAAGAATAGAAGACAAAAATTGCAGAAAAATGATTATTGCTTTCGCAGTATCGCTGCCAAGCAATAAATAAAGTGGTCCGTATACTGGCAGAAATCCAGGCATCCTCCCCGCAAATGCTTTCCGGATGACATGTCCATCATCATAATGTTCAATACTGTATCCTTTTCCATCCATCAAGGCTTCAATAGGTTGGAAGTAAGCATTGGTGTCACCAATCTTAATGAAGATATGATTGATAATCCTCTCAGGACTGTTTTGGGTAAAATTTATATTAAGGTAAATGAATAATGCGAGCTGCATTAAAAACGCTATGGAGATCCATTTTATCGCGTTTCTTTTCATCTACTCTTTGTTTAGTCGTTCAGAAAATGAGATACTATTTTTACCTAAAAAATCGGCTAGACATTCTGCCAGTAAACTATCACCTCTTTCATTAAAATGAAGTGCAATTTCATTCTTATCATATATTTCTCTGTAAGTTTCAGATTCATATCGTTCTATGATTGCGCTGCCAAAGTTTAATACTAAGATATTTTCAGATCTTAGGCTACTGATGAGAGGTTCATACCCCCAAACTTCTTTTTTTCTGAAATATTCAAAATCGTGAAAGTGGGGAATAATCGTAACAACCGGATATTGATTTCTTTCTTGCGCCAAGTTTGCAAATTTTTTGCAGATCATGGTGGTGATAAGTAACGGCTCTTCCAAGAAATAATAGCGACGGTAATATTCCCCTCTCACTCGATTAAATTTAAGTCTGGTTTGAAAGTCGATATTAAAAAGCAATTTTCCCATTGAAATCATGTAAGGGAAAGACAGCAACTCTGGTCCGAATTTAGCCCCGGGTGCCAATAGATCATGTTGCAGGTAATCCTTTGGTGCGAATCGAAACTTTTCAAATTCCTCCTCTGTTGCAATCAATGTTAATGGAAGCAAGTCGAGGCCGTCCTTGTCAGTATTTAAAATAAACCTTGGTTTCATAAAAAAGACCTCACCATGATGCTGCATGAGATTTCTTTTAATATCGTCAACAAAATGATTCAGCACTACGATACTTGAAGAATCGTAGATGTTCTTCTCATATCTGAGAAACGCCTGATCTGTGCCATAAGCAGCTACGCCGTAGTTTGAGACTCTGCATGAAAGCAAATTGGAAAGTAGATTGCTCCATGCTTGCTTTGAATTGAGGGAACTACTTTCTGTGTAAGAATCACCGTAGAGTGAGATGCAAGAGGAAGATAAATCAGGGTTTGGAAAAGAAGGGATGATTCGTGATCCGGTATGATCATAGTATGAAGAATCGCTCAACGTACTTGCTGTTGGCCAGCCTAAGAGTGGGTCCATTTGCCTCACCCGTTCAGTGTATTCAATATATGTAAGTTGCGGAACCTGATAAAAAATATTCCTCTTTTGAAGCACTCTCCCGGCAAGATAACTGCACAACTCCAATAATATAGTCATCAGGGTAATGATAATAATGTAAAAGACTGGTCGTTTAGATCTCATATCCTATCAGGTGGTCCTTTTCTTTAATTCTCGGATAAGTTTTTTTATCAGGATGTCCCAAAGAAAATCTTTTTGAATTCGTTTTACGGAATGCTGTCTTAGTTTGTCCAGCTCCTTAGGATCCATTAACACTGCTTCTGTCAGTGCGTTTTTTAATGAGTGTGCATATGGCTTTTCCAGCAACCAGCCGTTACCATTAACTTGTTTCATTACTGACCCAACGTTATTTGCGATTATAGCATTTCCCGTCGCCATCGCTTCTAAAATTACCGTTGGCATTCCTTCAGCATGACTTGGACATACCAGAACTTCTGTTTGTAAGATCATTCTGCGAATTTTCTTTTCATCGTTGATTTCACCGTGATATATTATCCGCTTGTCCTTTATTCTTTTGTTTTGAGGTATCGGGCCAATGAAATGAAACTCAAACGGAGGTAAATCTCCTTTTATGAGCTGTTTTAAAACAGTGGTCAATTCTTCAATTCCTTTCCTTCTTTCAAAACGTCCAACAAATATAAATTTTCTCAGATTCGAAGTTGTTTTTTTGTATGTACCGAGCCAGGACGCTTCAATCCCTATAGGTAGTTCAATAATTCTTGATTTTGAAACCCCTATGTTATTCAGAATTCGAGTGATCTTTCCACCAAAAGAGAACACATGATCCGCATTCACAGATATCCATTTCGCTGTCTTCCTGAATAATTGTTGTTCCAATTTTGCTTTTACGGTTGGTGCATCCTGAAACATTTCATAGCCGTGGAGGTTCACAAAGATGGGTTTATTGATCAAACCTTTTTTGGCTTTTTTGATAAATGTCCATGCTGTAAATCCTTGGGCGTAGATCAGATCAAACTTTTTTAGATCAAATTTTAATTCTTCATAGATCTGGCTGGAGTATATTTTATATTCTTTGACATAATGTCCAGGTAATTTATTCGTTTTGGGAAATTTAAAAGAACTAAAGGTTATGTTCGAAGCCGAATCTTTAGTCATCTTCAAAACCTCAGCCTCATTTTGTGGAGGTTCGCCAGTATAGATGCAGTGAACAAGATGGACCTTGATATTATTTTTTGTGAAGTACTTAGCCAGGTAATAAGAGTGCTTTTGAATCCCACCCATCACAAAAGGATAGACCCCGTCAGTAAGTAATAATACTTTCATCTTTTACTGTTTGAAATCTTTAAATCCGCTTCGTAATGAAGAATCTAAGATAGCTTAACATGGTCTGAAACTTTTTCATCTTGGATTTTCCCTTTCTATCCTTGGTGGATAGTAATAGCGGGACCTCAATAATTTTTGCATTCAGCTTGATAGCCTTAATCAGGATTTCAACCATACTGATAAATCCCGGCTCAGCAATTATTACCGGATATTTTGCCTTTATCTGCCTTACAAGATCAATTGAGTATACACGGTAGAAAGAGCTTAAGGTCAGGACCTTGATAGTGAAGAAAATACGCACAAAAAGATTGGCAAAGAATGACACAAACTTTCTGATGAAGTTGGTCTTTTCAAATCCACCTCCCTGAGAATATACCGATGCCAAAACGAGATTATATCCCAGCCTGGAGATCTTTATCATATCACTTAGTATATTCAGATTGGAAGTATTATCACCTTCAGTTGTCACAATTATATCTTCGGTACTGCTCGAATGATCCAGTATCCATTCGAAACCCTTATTAAAAGAATAACCAGGGCCTGAGTTTTTTTCATTTTGCAAAATGGTCACGTCACCTTCTTCAAAAAGTTTTTTTATTTCATCTTGTGTAGCATCATTGGAGCCGTCATCCACAAAGACGTAATGCTTTTGCTCCTCGCCCAGCACCTCGTAGAGATCAGTATGCAGTTTTAAGATGTTCTCTGCTTCGTTGTATACCGGTATGAGGAAATAAACCATAGAATATCAATACTGTGTTTTTTGCCATTCAATAGCTAAATCTAACCCATCGCTCAGATTATAGTTAGGTTGATAGCCAAGTGCTGATTTGATCTTGTTGATAGAAGGTACTCGCCGCATCACGTCCTCATAGTTCCCAAATGTTGCATACGGTACGAAATTAATCATTGGTTCAGAATCTTGTCCGTTGATTTTTCCCCAGATCATTTTTGCCAAATCCGCGATCGCAATTTCTTCTGTAGGTTCCGAGGCGATATTAAAGATTTGATTATTTGCTTTTTCATTTACTATGCACCTTGTTATTCCATCCACCAGATCATCGATGTAAGTGAAAGTCCTGGTTTGCGTACCGTCTCCATGAAGGTCCATAGCTTCTTTCTTAATCGCTTTTTCGATAAAAACTGATTGTGGGCCTCCCCACCAGGTTAAATTTTGATTTGGCCCATAGGAACCAAAGAAACGGCAAATGACATAGGTTAGGTCGAACTCATCGTGGTTGGCGATCAATAATTGTTCGGAAAATATCTTAGAGGTGGCATAAGCCCATCGCTTTATTGTAGTCGGTCCTAACAACAGGTCTGATTCCTCTGTGTATGGAACATTAGGATTTTTACCATATACATCCGAAGTAGAAGCAAACACCAGTTTGATATTATCCGTTACGCATGTGTTAATCACATTTTTAACCATCAACGAATTATCGTTTAAGGTGACTAATGCATTTGAATAACGGGGAATTTTTTGAGATGCTAGATGAACAAGTACATCGCAATCAAATCCATTCAAGGTCTCGGGATCTCTTATATCTCCTTCCGTAAAATTAAATTGAGCATTGCTTTGCAGTTCTGCAATGTTTTCTTTTTTTCCATAACTGAAATTGTCAATCCCATAAAGGGTGTGCCCATCGTTTACTAATGATTTTGCTAAATTTGATCCTATAAATCCTGCAACTCCGGTAATCAATATGTTCATTGTCTGGAATTATGTTAAAGTGAGTCAAGCCGGACGGGCAAACTTAAGAACTTTGCTTTTAAGAATTCAAATGATTAATTAACACCCTTCATTAATCCGGGAAGGTAATGTTCTTTGTTCTGAGTTATTGCTTATATATTCGCGCATGCTCGTGTAAAATAAATCATAATCTCTTTAATGAATCGTACTAAGCTGGTTTGGGTTATTTTCATTGCATTATTCATAATTTTCCACACCTATACACTTTCATTTTCACCATTACCCTGGATTGACGATACTTGGTATGCCAGTGTCACCTTGTCTTATCTGAATACGGGTGACTATTTTCTCAATGTTGCACCCTTTGCCTATGATTTTCAGGAGCTGTTAATGCACGGTCCCGTCTTTTATATTTTGCAGAGTAAAATCATTGCTTTTTTTGGGTTTGGAATTTTTCAATTCCGCATATTAGGGTTGCTTTGCGGATTACTGTTGTTGTTTGTTTTATACAAGATCATTCGCTCACAAGAAGTGCCACGTCGTACGCAAGGTTTGCTCGTAATCCTTGTTGCATTTGATCCACTCATGCATGCATCTATGCATAATGGACGGATGGATACATTGGCGATGTTGATGGCATTTTCTTCACTTTATATTTTCATAATAGCCCGAAAAAGACCCGGCGCAAAAGGTCAATTACTCTTCATGGTATTGTCAGGTGTTCTTGGCGCAGGTGCGTTGCTTACCACACTGAGATCCGTTGTGATAATATTTCCAATTGGGGTGCTCTTATTGGCCCGGTTACTTCAGCAACGGTCGCTTCGGGAACTAGCGCATGTGTTTGGCTGGATCTTACCCATTCTGTCCTTTACTCTCTTGTGGATATTAATAACCTTTGGAAACCTGAACGATGGTTTAACATATTTTAAAACCTTGCCTGCGGGTTTATCAGGCTCCACTATGTTTGTTCCCTATTATCATATTTTATTGGTTAGCCTGGCTGTTCTGTCGGTTTTAACCGGAGTCATCCTTTTCAGAGGATCATTCTTTTCGCAGCTGAATATTATAGGTTTACTTGCAATAACGATTCATTTTTTATTTATACGCGATGCGGGATCAGCATCAGTTTATATAATTCCATTTTATTATCTGTTCATGGTGAGGATAGTACTTTTGGTAAATAAGGATTTAATGAAGAAGGTGTCTGTCGCTGCGATATATATCTTATTGATCTTGAATCTTGGTCTGTTTGGAATGAAAACCGCCGTCATATTCGCAGGTTATGAAGGCAGGTACCCGGTGACTTTTGACGAGTTCATTCAACAGAATATTCCGCGGAGCTCACACGTGATAGGGCATGAAACATTTTATTATTCAGTTATTAAAGCGGAGTCCGACTTTCAGTATTTTCATTTATATAACTCCGAAGAGGAAATCGTATCGACGTATCAGCGGGATGAATATGATTATGACTATTTGATTGTTTCGGAAGAATTTTCTGACAGGGATGATGTAATAATTACTCGCTTAAAGAGGGATAGTCAATTGGAAAAACTCACGGAATACAGTAAAGCGAAGAGCAGGTTAGATCGCCGGTTGAGTTCGTGGGGTATAAATTATATCGGTTCGTATAACTGTGTGATATACCAGAGGATAAAATGAGATCTTAGTTTATAGGGTATCAAATTGAATAAATTTTGCTAGTCTTTATTAAGGAATATTATCAGTTTCTGATCTTAATCGCTATTTGGATCATTGTTGGTGTGAACAACATACCGGTGGCACTGGTAATTATTCCTCTTTCGATTTTATTATTAAAAGTTAAATCCCGGTATCTGGAGTTATTACTTGGTCTGTTTGTCATCCTGACCATGTCGGATATGATAGCATTATATCCAAATTTTGGATCAAAAGTAAAGCCAATCTATATTGTCTTATTGGCGATGTTCTTATTCCTGGATAGCAAGCGATTTCAGCCTATCAATTACCTGGCTCAGCCATTTCTGCTATTTTTTATTATCTCCTTGATCACGATTAGCAATAGCCCGATCTTTGTTACAGCGGCACAAAAAACGTTTTCCTATATCTTTATGTTTTTGGTCATCCCAAATTTTACGGGTAAACTATTAAGGGAAAACAAGGAAGGATTCCTGCGGGGCATAATTTATGTTGGATTTTTTATTCTTATCGCTGGTTTTGTCTTGACATATTTTGCTCCTTATCTAACCCATCGGGGAGGAAGATATCAAGGCATTTTTGGTAACCCGAATGGAATAGGATTGTTTTGTGGGCTCTATTTCATTCTCGCATATCTGATCTATTTTTACAATAAAAAGTTGTTCAGTATATATGAGTTGGTGGGTATTCTGTTGGCTATTGTTATAAGTGTCATTCTTTCCGGTTCCCGTAATGCGATTATGACCATTCTTGTATTCCTGATGTTTAGTCGGTTGTACCACCTCTCTCCGTTCTTTGGCTTTATAATATTTATAACTATTATCATGTTATACCAATTAATATTTGCAAATCTTCCTTTGATATTGGGAGCATTGGGACTTGATGAGTTTCTAAGAACGGACACTATGGAAGGCGGATCGGGTAGAGATATTGCCTGGAGTTTTGCCTGGCAGGAGATAAAAACGCATTTTATTTTTGGCCGTGGCTTTAGCTATGACGAGCACCTTTTTACAATATCTTATTTTAAACTTTGGCAGACAGGACATTTCGGCGGAGTACACAGTACTTATCTTTCGATGTGGTTAAATACAGGGCTTATTGGATTAATGGCCTTTGTGTATGGCATCGTCAGGATATTTATCAAAGCAAGAAATTATTCCCATTTTGCCTTTCCCGTGATGTTTGCTGTCCTTTTTTCTATAACTTTTGAATCCTGGCTAATGGGTTCCCTCAATCCATTCACCATTCAATTTTTGATAATATTAACTTTACTCACAAGTAAAAGTTTTATCTCCAAAGAGGATGAAGATACTGTTCTTGCACACTGAGCTGGCAGGTTATTTTATCGCCTGTATCACACATTTAGCGAAGCACCATGATGTGGAAATACATGTGGTATGCAGGCCGGCAGTTAAAGAAGCACCATTTACTTTTGAACTACCGCAAGGAATAAGTTTCTATAAAAGAAAAGAGTTAGACCATGAGCAGCTGGTAGAACTTGCCGAAAGGATCAACCCCGATATTTTATACTGCGGAGGTTGGAATGATAAATCATATCTCTCATTATCCAAACACTATTTCAACAAGATCCCGACTTTGATGGGATTTGATAATCGCTGGGTTAATTCAATTCGTCAGAATATAGCTAGTATAGTAATGCCTGGCCGGTTAAAGAATCGATTTTCACATATATGGATTGCCGGACTGCCACAGAGAGAATATGTCGGGAAGCTGGGATTTGATAATGAACAAATAATTGAAGGTATTTATTCTGCGGATTATGATAAGTTTAATGCGCTTTATGATCAATTCAACGAGCAGAAGTCTCGTTCTTTTCCTCATACGTTCTTCTATGTGGGGCGATATGTGAGCCACAAGGGGATCAAGGATCTACTCGATGCTTTTAAAGAAATTAAACAAGCACCTGGTAATGATTGGGAACTGTGGTGTATGGGTGCAGGTGAGTTGGAACATGAGATAACAGCAACAGCTGGAGTCAGAAATATTGGCTTCGTGCAACCGGATAAAATCGATGAATTTGTAGGGCAGGGTGGGGTATTTGTGTTGCCCAGTCATTATGAGCCTTGGGGAGTTGCTTTACATGAATTTGCAGCCGCCGGATTTCCAATTATTTGTAGCAAAGCTGTAGGAGCATCTTCGATGTTTGTTGGGGAGGATCAAAATGGCTATCTGTTTGAAGCAGGTAATAAAGCCAATCTGAAGAAATCGATGGAAAGAATGATTCAGTTGTCTGATTCCGAATTGAATGACATGGGGATGGAGAGTAACAAACTGGCAGAACGACTAACACCTGAAACCTGGTCGCAATCACTTTTATCTGTACTGGTGAATAAACATGAACTTTGAGTGATAAACCGAAAATACTTGTATTGATTGATTGGTATTTGCCGGGCTATAAAGCCGGGGGTACGTTAAGGGCTTGCGCAAATCTTATCGAGAATCTTCAAACCGATTTTGATTTTGATGTGGTGACCAGGGACACCGATTATATGGAGTCAGAACCTTATGAAGATATTAAGGCGAATGAGTGGATATTCCACGAAAATAATGTCCGCATCTACTATATTTCAAAGGACAGATTGCGTTTAAAAACCATAAAAGAACATCTCAGAATATCGGAATATGAATTTGTGTATCTGAGCGGAATGTATTCGCGGTACTTCACTATTTACCCACTCTATTATCTTGCCCTGGTAAAGAAATTTCCAAATATCATACTCGCACCGAGAGGCATGTTGGGACTCGGGGCCTGGACAAGAAGGCCCCTATTAAAAAAAATGTTTTTGCATTTCTTTAAATTTATTGGGGTTTATAAAACAATTTTATTCCACGCAAGTGGTGAGGAGGAACATGCAGATATAATGAACAGGTTTGGTGTAAAGACAAATGTTAAGATAGCTGCCGACCTCACAAGTATAAAGGATGCAAATAAATTTCCGGAAAGGGAGAAATTAGAAGGAGAGGCTAATTTTATTTTTGTGGGCAGGATATCGAAAGAGAAGAATATAAAGTACTTACTTGAAAGACTGCATGGGATAAAAGGCAAACTACACCTCGAAATATATGGGGCAATGTTTAACACTGAATACTGGGCCGAGTGCAAACTTATTATTGAAGGTCTTCCTTCAAATGTATCCGTTACATATAAAGGAGAATTTGAATACGGCGAAGTAGATGAAATACTGAGAAAGCACCATTTTCTGGCTTTGCCATCACCGAGTGAAAACTTTGGACATGCCATTCTCGAGGCACTCTCATCCGCCTGTCCGGTTATTATAAGCGATAATACACCCTGGAAGGGTTTGAAGAATAAAGAGGTAGGCTGGGATATTCCATTAAGTGATCAGAGCCAATTTGAAAATACGCTCGAAACTTGTCTTGCTATGGATCAAGAGACGTATCGGCACTGGTCTAAAAAGGCCCGGGAATACGCTATGACTTATTTAAAGGATCGCTCTGCCCGGGATCTTAATAAGGCTCTTTTTCAGTAAGGTACGTAATATTGAGCACGGTTGAGCTATTAAAGAATCGACCTGCTTTTTCAGGAAATAGTCAAATTTTTAAAGTCGTCCAGGATCATTATGGGTGGTAAATCAAACTAGTTTGTATTTTTGAGCTATGGATGAACGTGAAAAGATTGACCTT
This sequence comes from Bacteroidota bacterium, assembly GCA_022573915.1. Lineage (GTDB taxonomy): Bacteria > Bacteroidota > Bacteroidia > Chitinophagales > JACZTA01 > JACZTA01. Next base: position 31,968 of record JACZTA010000002.1, read on the forward strand.
TCGAATTATGATCGGAAGTTGTATGATCCGGGAGTATCATTTATCAAGAGAGCATTCTGGTATTTTATAAGCATCTTCTTTTTTCAAAATTCGCTTGTAGTTTCATCCGGAATCAAGAAATTTTGGATTAGGGCTTTTGGTGGTAAAGTGGGAAAGGGTGTTGTAATTAAACCAAAGGTGAATATTAAATTCCCATGGAACTTACAAATTGGCAACTACTCGTGGATAGGTGAAAATGTATGGATTGATAACCATGCTATGGTAGTAATTGGTAATAATGTTTGTTTGTCACAAGGTGCTCTGCTACTAACGGGTAGCAGGTATTATGATCGGACCTCTTTTGCCCCATATGTTAAACAGATAACACTTGAAGACGGGGTGTGGATCGCTGCCAAAGCTATTGTATGTAATGGTGTAACTTGTCATTCACATTCGGTTCTTGGGACATTATCTGTTGCCACGAAGGATATGGAGGAATACAGCATCTATCAGGGAAATCCGGCAGTCCTCAAAAAAGAAAGAGTTATATCCAAATGAAAATTTCGATCATAACGGTTTGTAGAAACTGTGTTGGAACAATTGAAGACACGATCAAGTCAATACTTGAGCAGGATTATCCAAGTCTCGAATATATTATAATTGATGGCTCGTCAACCGATGGGACTCTGGATATTATCGAAAGGTATAAGGACAGAATAGCCATAGTCGTCTCGGAAAAAGACAGCGGATACTATGAAGGCTTGAATAAAGGAATTAGATTATCCACCGGTGATGTAATCGGAAATCTCAATTCTGATGATTTTTATGTCGATTCTCAGGTGATATCGAAAATAGCTAATCTCTTTGTCGAAAATAATATTGAGTGTGCTTACGCAGATCTTGTGTTCGTGGCTAAGGAAGATATCAACAAAATAATACGTTATTGGCGGTCAAACACATTCAAAAAAGGTTCTTTCAAAAAGGGATGGATGCCTTCACATCCAACCTTTTTTACACGAAAGAGAAATTTCGAAAATCATGGATATTATAATACGGTAATGAAATATTCTGCTGATTATGAACTTATGTTGCGCTTTTTGCAAAAGAATGAACTTCCTGCTGTTCACCTGGATGAGGTGATCATCAAAATGAGAATGGGAGGCTTTGGAAATGTGAGTTGGAAAGCCAAATTAAGAGCAAATATCGAGGATAGAAAGGCCTGGAAAATGAACGGACTGAAGCCGGGGATATTCACATTTATACGTAAACCACTATCAAAACTTCATCAATATTTTAATATTAAATCGAAAATGAAGTGATATTTCTTTGCTTGGTAATGGATGAAGTGAAAATTAATATTTGACTTTTCTGAATCTATTTGTAATATAGTTTCGTATAGAGTATTAGGATCACAAGCTCGCCAGCTGTATGCACGCCCTACCGGGTGTTTTAGAATGTGCATAAATCAATTGTAATAATTTATTTATTCAATTACATTTGCTCGCGCTGCGGGTATCTGTGTTGGCGAAGCCTAAAGAATGGATATACAAAACGAGCTTTTAAGAGTATTTCCGGCATTTCTTACTGCCGCTCTCATCACATTTCTTTTTGTGAGGTTTATTATCTCCTTTGTAAGAGACGAAAAAATCTATGATGAAATTGACTTGAAGGTGTTATACCTGAAAGTCACAGCCATTCTCGGTGGGCTGGGAATCTTCATTGGGTTTGTCTTATCCTATACATTCTGGAGTTCAACATTTGGTTTTCATGAGTTTAAATACATACTTACCGGCGTCATTCTACTCTTTTTTATTGGTTTAATTGATGATGTAATTGGATTAACACCTAATAAGAAGTTGATCGCTCAAATTCTCGCATCAGTCATTATTATCTATTTTGGCGGAATAAGAATTACAGACCTCTATGGAGTATTTGGTATCCACGCACTTCCCGAATGGGCGAGCATAGGTATAACATTACTGGCAATAATTGGGATCACCAACTCCTTTAATCTCATAGATGGTATTGATGGCCTGGCAGGTGGAATAGGAATGATCATATCTGCTACTTTTGGAATAATCTTTTTTGTTGGAGGAGAATATGCGTTTTCCACATTAGCGTTTGCATTATGTGGTTCATTGGTCGCTTTTCTTTATTTCAATTTTCATCCTGCTAAAATATTCATGGGTGATACAGGTGCGTTTATCATCGGCTTCGTGGTTTCTATTTTAGCCGTTAAATTTATCGAGTTCAATAGTATGCAACATCTGGAAGCAAACGTGTCTCCCTTGGTATTCTCGGCTCCGGCAGTCGGGATTGGAATATTGATACTTCCGGTGTTCGATACTTTACGTGTGTTTGTCGTCCGTATAATTAATGGCCACTCACCTTTTACTTCAGATTTGGGCCATATTCATCACCTGCTGCTCGATAAAGGATTTAATCCTCTTCAGGCATGTGTGATCCTATATGCCGTGAATATCTTTTTCATCTTTGAAGTACTCGCACTTCAAAACATTGGAACCGTTCCATTGCTTTTGTTAGTGGTTGGAACTGCGTTGTTCTTCACATTTCTTCTAACAAGATTACCTCATAAGGAATCCATTAGATCGCTGACTAAAGAAGAAATTAAAGAGTACAAAGAGGTTATCAGGACCAGGCTCGGACAGAAGATATAGAACACTATCCTCCTAAACATTCGAGAATCAAATCGTCTTGGACTAGAACAGGTGAAATCTGTCTTTCTCGTATTTGGGACAATCTATTCCTGCGGTTTTGATCATATAACCTACGGTGATGACGGTAAAGAAATAAGAATCCAGGTGGTAACCATGACCACGTATCGAGCCCTCGCCGCATTGAAGCAACCAAAAATTTTCGTTTGTAACTTCATGACATCTTTGAGCAAGTGCAACCGCGGTGGCTCCATCATCTCCATTTCCGTTATTTTGTGCTATAAGGTTCGGATCTGCATAGACGTTGCTTATGTCATCAATATAATCCGTAAATAACTTGCGCCAGCCTATTTCAAATCCAACTCTGTATTCCTTGTCCACTAAATATTGTATCCCAAGCCCCATCGGAATATTAATCGCAACGCGATTATATTTTTCTGTGCAAGTAGCATCATTTGGGGGACACTCATCTACCTGGCCTTCAGTACCGAATGTCTGGAGGTTGTACCGCACTCCATCAAGTTCTGCAGTCGGATTGAAATGAAATACACCTACGCCCACAAAAGCATATAAGGAACGTTCAGCGATTACAATGGTTCTTCTAAAATTCTGGCTTAATTCCCTGTAACGAACATTCTTACTGGATAAGAAGTTGTACTCCACCTGTCCCGACAACTCGAGAATGTTTGTCCTGAAGCTCAGATTCCTTAACCTTCTGGGCCAATAATCAACGAGTTTATCATCTCCACTCAATTGGCCATAAATCAGATTAGCTCTAAAAGCTAAATTCCCATTCGTATAATACCTTCCGTATAAGCCAAGGCATGCTTTGGTGTATCGTTCTTGAAGGTCAAGAACGAAAGGTCTTTCAGATCCCTTTCCTGAACCTATATCGCCAAGATAATTGGAGGCACCGAGTGTAACTCCGAGCTCCCAGTTTTGTGCCGAGCTCAGGAACGGAAATAAGAGGATGAATGCAATATGTAGTGGGACTCGCATCTTAAGGATTGTAAACGAAATTTACGAAATTAAGTTGCTATCTCTTTATACCTTGTTTTTATCCGGATAGTTGATTTTCTTTGATATTGAAGTGCTCAATCAGTTGATCAACAAGATCCAGCTTTTCCCAGGTGAAAAGTTCAACCTCCATTTCAACCGTTTCTCCATTTGTATAAATGGAAACTCGCTCGATTGAAGAAGCTCTTCCAAAATGCCCATAAGCAGCACTATCCGAATATATAGGCGCTTTTAATTTCAACCTGTTGATGATTGCCTGAGGCCGCATATCAAACACTTCGCTGGCTTTTTTAGCTATTTCACTGTCGGAAAGGATATTGCCGTTGTCATTCATCGCTTTGGCAGTACCATAGGTATTCATGTAAATATTTATCGGTTCGGCCACTCCAATAGCATAAGAAACCTGAACCATCAACTCATCAGCAATTCCTGCAGCGACCAAATTCTTTGCAATGTGCCTGGATGCATAAGCTGCAGAACGATCCACTTTCGAAGGATCCTTGCCTGAAAAAGCACCTCCACCATGCGCTACTTTGCCACCATAGGTGTCTACGATGATCTTTCTTCCCGTCAATCCTGTGTCACCATGTGGGCCGCCAATCACGAACCTGCCCGTGGGATTTACCCAAAGTTTGAAGTTGTTATCGAATAGTTGTTGCGTGGAACTAGGCAGGTTTGATTTCACTCTGGGGATCAGAATATTCCTGATATCGTCAGTAATCTGATCTATCATTTGTTTTTCAGCATCTAGCTTGGATTCTTCAGAATCGTCCTTAGGCTCAATAAATTCGTCATGCTGTGTTGAAAGAACAATTGTGTGAATACTAAGTGGTTTATGGTCTTCACCATATTTTATCGTGACCTGAGATTTTGAATCGGGGCGGAGATAGGTCATCTGCTCTCCTGTTTTCCGGATTGCCGCTAGTTCTCTTAGCAGCATGTGTGAGAGATCCAATGTTAAAGGCATAAGGTTTTCGGATTCCTTGGTAGCATAACCGAACATCATTCCCTGGTCACCGGCTCCTTGATCCTCATTATTCTTACGTTCTATACCCTGGTTAATATCCGGGGACTGCTCCTCTAACTTTACCTCAATCTTGCACGAATCGCAATCAAACAAATATTCCGGTTTTGTATACCCAATTCGACGTATTACATCACGAGCGATCTTTTCGGCATCCACTGTCGCTGTCGATTTTACTTCTCCGCTGATCATTAAATAATCTGTTGTGACCAAGGTTTCGCAAGCCACCTTCGATTCGGGATCTTGCGCAAGGTAGGCGTCTAAAATTGCATCCGATACCTGATCTGCAATTTTATCGGGATGTCCTTCTGAAACAGATTCAGAGGTGAATAAATAAGGCATAAATGATATGGTTTAAAGAGATTTGTTAAGAAAAGTTCTGCAAAATTAAGGAATTGCAGTCGATAAATATAATTTAATAGTTCAACAGCTCTTGGATCAAGGCTTCTACTTTTTCTTCAGAAGGAAGCATCATTTTCTCGAGATTTTCATTCAAAGGTATGGCTGGTGCGTTCTCAGAACCGATCGGTGAAACCGGCCCATCCAGGGATTCAAAACACTCTTTGGATATTCTTCCGGCCAGACTTTCGGCAAAGGAGTTCGGTAGCTGCTCTTCGGTAAGGACAATACATTTATTATGTTTCCTTACAGAATTAAATATCATTTCTTCATCCAGTGGATTAAGTGTTCTGAGGTCCAGTACTTCTATTTGACCGGGAAATTTGGCGGCAGCGTTTTTTGCCCAATAAACGCCTCTTCCATAGGTTATGATGGTTAGGCTCTCTCCATTCTCTGTCTTTTCAGGATCAGCTTCCAATGCGATCCGTCCTTTACCTAAAGGAATTATATAATCTTCATCGGGTTCAATGGTTTTGGCTTCTTTTGTTCCCGGTACCTTAGACCAATACAATCCTTTATGCTCCAGCATAACAACCGGATTAGGATCATAGAACGCGGCTTTCATCAATCCTTTGAGGTCTGCGGCGTTAGATGGGTAGACAACCTTTATTCCACGTATGTTCAGCAGCACCGTCTCTACAGATGACGAATGGTACGGACCACCACTCCCGTAAGCACCAATTGGGATTCGGATCAAGGTTTGAATTGGCCATTTTCCGTGCGAGAGATAGCAAGACCTGCTTACCTCGGTAAAAAGTTGGTTCAATCCGGGCCATATATAATCAGCGAACTGCACCTCTACGATTGGTTTGCAACCTGCCACAGACATTCCAACCGTGCTGCCAATGATATATGCCTCCTGGATAGGCGTATTAAACACACGCTGATCACCATATTTTTTTGCCAGTAGAGCAGCCTCTCTGAATACTCCCCCGAGTTCACCTCCCACATCCTGACCATAGAAAACACTTTCCGGATGCTTCGCCATGATTTCTTTAATTGCATGCAAGGCTGCATCCACCATGACCACCTCTTCGCCATTTTCAGGTTTTCTCTGGCCTTTTTCTTCGGTGACCGGGGTGGGTACGAATATATGTTCCATGAGATTATCAGGATCCGGTTCTTGAATCGCTTTAGTGTAATCCCTTTGAACCGTCTTTTCCGCTTCCGCTTCTATTTTATCCAGTACTTTTTCTTCAATCCCAAATTCTAATAAATGATCTTTGAAAATTGGAATAGGGTCTCTACTTTCATGTTCCTTCAAATCCTCTTCCGGCCTGTACCATTCTTTTCTCACACCTGATGTATGGTGGCCGAGCAATGGCACTTTAGCATGTATTAAAAATGGTCGACGTTCTCTCCGAACTTTATCTATTACTTTTCTAATCGTCGTAAAACTGTCCATAAAATTGCTGCCGTCAACAGAATGAACCTCCAACCCTTTAAACCCTTTTGCAAAACCGCTAGCATCCATGGCCCTTACCTCATTCGAATGAGCTGAAATATCCCATTCGTTATCCTGAACCAAATAAATGATAGGGTAGGTATGAAGCACTGCCATCTGGAACGCTTCCGAAATTTCCCCTTCGGTCAGAGCACCATCGCCCAAGGAGCAAACTACAACAGGTGGTAACTCATCACCATAATCGCTTAAATTTTGAGATTCAAGGTATTTTATTCCTTGTGCAATGCCAGTGGTTGGAATGGTTTGCATTCCTGTAGCAGACGATTGATGAGGGATCTTGGGCATGTCATCTCTTCGAAGGCTTGGATGAGAATAGTAAGTTCGTCCTCCCGAAAATGGATCATTCTTCTTCGCCAGAAGTTGTAACATTAGTTCATAGGGCGTCAATCCGATGCTCAACAGAATGGAATCATCACGATAATAGGGTGCAACATAATCTTGTGGCAGCAATTGAAGACCCAGGGCGACTTGAATCGCTTCGTGACCTCGTGACGTAGCATGGACATATTTACTTGTGACCTCCTTGTTTTCTTCGTACAGCTCAGCCATTTTCTTAGCCGTTTGCATCAAGCTATAACCTTTCAACAAGGTTTCTTTGTCTATGCTTTTCTGATTTGATTTGACGGTACCAGTTCCTGCCATCGTTTTAAACTCGTGCAACCAGTTACATCCGGGTTGCGGTTCCGGGAAGTATTATTGATCTGTAATTGAATGTTGCCTTCCTAAAGTACTTCAGAAAGCAAGATTGTGTCATAGAAGTAAAGATAAAAAGAATTAGGTGAAAACGTTCCGCCCGTTTTATTTGATATTAACCGAGAGAAGTTTTTTATCCATGATGTAGCCTTCCATGAGATCCCCGATCTTCACCGTCCCAACCCCAACAGGCGTGCCCGTGTAGAGTAGGTCTCCCATCTTTAATGTAAAGAATTGCGAGACATAACTGATAATATGATCGATACTAAATATCATGTCTGTTGGTTTAGCTTTTTGTACCAACTCACCGTTCAAGTCGAAGTGGAAGCCTACCTCATCCAGATCAGGAAGATCTGAGATTTTAATGAATTCACCAAAGGCGGCGCTTTGGTCAAATGCTTTTGCAATTTCCCACGGATGCCCATTTTTTTTACACTCTTCCTGAAGATCGCGCGCAGTAAAATCTATTCCAACCGTTACCTCGTCGTAATAAGTTTTGGCAAATTCTTCTTTGATATTCTTACCAAGTTTACAAATTTTCAGAACCAACTCTCCTTCATAATGCATCTTCTTTGAGAAATCAGGAAGGAAAAACGGCATATCGCTTCGTAGGATAGCAGAATCAGGTTTAAGGAAAATGACAGGTTTCTCCGGAAGAGGATTATTCAGCTCTTTTGCATGGGCTGCATAGTTACGTGCTACGCAAATTATCTTCATCGAGTAAGATTTATGGTCTAATTATACCTATTCATCGCACTATTAACGCCTTCTACAGCAAAACATTTCACTGCTTCTGCCGCTTCGCCGATGGCTTTGGAAAGCTCTTTTTGTTCTTTGCTATCCCATTGGCTTAATACATACTGAGATTGAAAACCCTTCGGGTAATTATTATCTATGCCAAAGCGTAAACGCGCAAACTGGTTTGTCTCCAGCATCTGCATTATACTTGCCAATCCATTATGGCCCCCGTCACCTCCTGAATCCTTGATTCTCACCTTACCAAACGGCAGGGAGATATCATCTGAACACACCAGGATATTTTCCACAGGAATCTTTAGCTTTCTTTGCCAATATCGTACAGCTTTGCCACTTAGATTAACGAATGTAGTTGGTTTTATTAATACCAGAAGACTCCTCTTGAAGCGCACTTCTGTTATGAAGGTATGCCGGCCATCTTCGAATTTTCCACCCAGATCATCAGACAAGGCATCGAGGATGTCAAATCCAATATTGTGCCGGGTATTTACATACTCGTCTCCGGCATTTCCCAACCCCGCAATGAGGTACTTCAAAGCTTCAGATTAAATGAGAGAAAAAACAACAATAAATAATGGTGATCTTTTAACCTTTTGAGTCTCCACCACCTTCATCACCGCCTTCTTTTGCGTCGCCATCACCCTTATCATCTCCTTCTCCTTCAGCGCCCTCAGCTCCTTCTTCACCTTCAACTGCTTCCTCACCTTCAACTGCTTCTTCGCCTTCTTCAGCCTCAGCAGCCTCCAAGGCAGCAGCTTCCAGAGCGGCAGCGGCGTCAGCTTCAGCTTGTAATGCAGATCGTGGAATAGCAATGTTCACAATGGATATCGTTGGAGAGTGCAGGATCTCAAGATCTTTATACTCCAGTTCACTTATTTTAACGGTATCACCCATTCCCAGATGTTCAACATTGACATCAATGCTGTCCGGAATATTTTCCGGTAGCCCTTTAACTTTTAAAGTTCTCAGTCGGGGGTTGAGTTTTCCACCCTCTTTCTCGCCCTCCGGCGTTCCAATATACCTTATAGGCATCTCGATGGTTATCTCATTACCCGGTACGATTTCCTGGAAGTCCAAATGCTCTATTTCATCTGTCACAGGATGATATTGAACGTCCTTCATAATCGCTTTATAGTTCTTGCCATTAAGGGCTATGTCAACCGAATAAACGTTTGAAGTATAAATCAGATTCTTAAATGCCATTTTTGGAGCTGAAAAATGAATTACTTCTTCGCCGCCATATAGCACACATGGCACATGGTCTTTTTTCCTTATAGCTTTAGTACCACGCTTTCCTAATTCTTCCCGCGGTTCCGATTGTATCGTAAGTGTTTTCATCTTGTCGTTATTTGATCACCAATAAACAATGAAGATATTGATTGATGTTCATGAATATTTTTAATTGTTTGTGCAAATAGATCAGCAACGGTTATAACCCTGATCTTGTCCGAATCTCTTTTTAGAGGAATAGTATCACATACTACCAGTTCTTTCAAACTTGAGTTTTCTATTGTTTCATAAGCGTCCTTCGA
>JACZTA010000002.1:41517-44956 GCA_022573915.1 Bacteroidota bacterium
TCGATAAAACCGGATGAGTGCAGTACGCTCGTACCGACTTGGCACCTTCTGCAATTAATAAGTTAGCTGCTTTAGTAAGTGTTCCGCCCGAATCTATTATGTCGTCAACCAGGATAATGTCTTTTCCCTCGACGTTTCCAATGATTGTCATTGAATGGATATCGTTATTCTCATCTCGATGTTTATCACATATTACCAGTTCCGATTCGAAGTATTTTACATAAGGCATAATTCTTTTCGTACTGCCCACATCGGGTGCTGCAAAGGTAATATTGGGAAGATGTAATTTTTCAATATCCGGAATAAATACAGAAGCACTATCCAGGTGGTCGACAGGGATATCAAAAAATCCTTGAATTTGAGGTGCATGCAGGTCCATCGTCATAACCCTGTTGGCTCCCGACGTGGATAGGAGGTTCGCTACCAGCTTAGATCCTATTGAAACCCTGGGTTTGTCTTTTCTGTCTTGTCGAGCTAATCCGAAGTAGGGAATGACCGCAGTAATATATTCAGCAGAGGCTCTCTTAGCCGCGTCGATACATAAAAGAAGTTCAAAGAGATTATCAGCCGGTGCAAAAGTAGATTGGATGATATAGATATAACAACCTCTGACCGTCTCCAAATAATTAGGCTGCATCTCTCCATCGTTAAATTTATTAATGTGTAACTCACCTAAATCTAACTTGTACCGGGCTGCAATCTTCTCAGCCAGGTATTTTGATGCACTTCCTGAAAATAATTTTAACTCTGCCATCGTTCTCTTCCTCGATAAATGCTTGTAATCCTTGATTTCGACCTGATTTGTGTTAAAATCACAGGGAATACTAGCTGTCCGACCAGGGCTCGAACCTGGACTCTTCTGGACCAAAACCAGACGTGTTGCCAATTACACCATCGGACAGTCTAAAAAGCCCTGCAAAATTACAAAATGAATTGCTCTTAGGCAATTAGACAAACTACTATAATTAGTCCCATGATATGTTAGAATGAGTTTAAAGGCATCCACCATGCAGGGTAGTGCTAATATTTTTATATTTTTGAACCTGCTAAATTCTAATCTATCTGATGGATCAATATAAGAAGATCAATAATCTTGCTGGATGGTTGATCTTTATTTTGGCTTCGGTAGTCTATTTGTCTACTATGGAGCGCAGCGCAAGTTTCTGGGATTGCGGTGAGTTTATCTCTGCTGCATTTAAATTACAAGTTGTTCATTCGCCCGGAGCACCATTATTTTTAATGATTGCCCGGATATTTACCCTGTTTGCCATGGGTGACGTAACCGTGGTGGCGATAACGGTCAATACGCTTTCGGCCTTAGCGAGCTCCTTTACAATACTTTTTCTCTTTTGGACGATCACTGCATTGGCAAAGAAGCTGGTTAAGAAAAATGGTGAATTGCAACCAGATGATATCTGGGCTATCATAGGAGCCGGTACGGTAGGAGCATTGGCTTGCACCTTTGCCGATTCCTTTTGGTTTTCCGCCGTTGAGGGAGAGGTGTATGCGCTTTCGTCCTTATTTACTGCGTTGGGTTTTTGGTGCATTCTGAAATGGGAGCAAAGAGCAAATGAACCTTTTGCTAATCGATGGTTGATCTTTATTTCCTATCTGATGGGTTTGTCTATCGGCGTTCACCTTTTGAACTTACTAATCATTCCCACACTTGCGTTTGTGTATTACTTCAAGAAATATACTTATTCGAGATGGGGATTGACCAAGGCGGCATTAGCCGGATTTGGAATCTTAGCCTTCTTACAATATGGATTGATACCGGGGATGCCATTATTGATGTCGAAGTTTGAGTACTTTTTTGTTAATGACGCTGGAATGGCATTTAATTCGGGAATGGTAATATTTGGATTATACATTGTTGGCCTACTGGTATTTGGTTTGTACATTACCCATGCGCGAAGCAAGATTTCAATTCTTACGATAATTCTTTGTTTGGCATTGGTGATAATTGGTATACCGTTATTATCCCTTCCCGACCACGAGTTCTACTCCGGCGATAGGGTGACCTTTACACTCAATGTGGGAATTATAGCATTTGGATTATACCTTGCCGGTCTTGTAGGCTTTGGTTTATTTATGATTCGGACAGACAACAGGGCCACCATTAATACAGCAATTCTATGTTTATCAATGGTGATCCTGGGCGCTTCATCCTACAGCATGGTGGTTATCAGATCAAATGCGGATCCTTCCATTGATATGAGTAATCCCGCAGACCCATTCAACCTCGTAGCTTATATCAATCGCGAGCAATATGGAGATAGGCCACTCGTAACAGGGCCTTATTATTATGCGGATGTAACGGATTATGAGGTGGTTTCAACAAAATATTACAAGGGAAAAGAGAAATATGAATTTGGATCCTATAAATACGGCATTGTCTATGATAGAGATCAAACAACCTTCTTTCCCAGAATATGGAGTTCTCAGCCACCTCATGTAAAATTCTATCAAAGGTGGCTGGATGTGGACCCAAAAGGAAAGGATCGTGACAGGCCTAAGTTTGGGGCGAATTTGAAGTTCTTTTTCGAGTACCAGGTAAATTGGATGTATTTCCGCTACTTTATGTGGAACTTCTCGGGCAGATTGAATGATGTGCAAGGGCATGGGGAAACGGGTAAAAACGGGCATTGGTTAACAGGGTTTGATTTCATTGACAGTAAACGTACCATTCCGCTTGACGATCTGCCGGAGTATTTAGCAGAAAATAAAGCAATGAATAAGTTCTATATGCTGCCTTTTATACTTGGTCTCATTGGAATGATGTATCAACTAAATCGATCAAAGAAGGATACGTTCATTGTCGCTGCGCTATTTTTCTTTACGGGTATGGCCATTGTCTTGTATCTAAATCAGAATCCTTTGCAACCACGGGAACGAGATTACGCTTACGCCGGTTCCATCTACACATTTTGTATTTGGATTGGGTTGGGAGTTTTATGGTTTTATGATCTGTTGAAAAAGAATGCCGGTAAAATGCCGGGTGCAGTGATTGCCACCTTGATTTGTATAGCAGCAGTACCTTTTATTATGGCTAAAGAAGGATGGGACGATCATGACAGGTCGAAGAGTTCTTTAGCCCGGGATTTTGCCATTAACTATCTGGAGTCCTGTGCGCCAAATGCCTTGCTCTTCACTCAGGGAGATAATGATACTTATCCTTTATGGTATGCGCAGGAAGTAGAGGGTATTAGGACGGATATTCGAATCGTGAATCTTAGTTTGTTGGGTGTAGACTGGTATATCAATAATCTACGTCGAAAGATCAATGATGCAGATGCAGTTCCGTTTAACATGGGTCCCGAAAAATACAGAGGTTCCAGGAGAGATGTGATACCATTCTACGATACCGGTACTTATCCGCAAGAACAGTATTATGATTTGAGGGAGGTGAGGACGTTTATCACAAGATAAGTTCAGCATT
>JACZTA010000106.1 GCA_022573915.1 Bacteroidota bacterium
AACACTGAACCGCTCATTGATGAATTTTGGCTTTCGTATGAAAAGAATACTGGAGGCAAATTACTATCATTTGTCCCGCAATTGAGTTATAAGATGCTGCCTTACCACTTAACAATTACTGTGGCGGCTGCACTACCGATATATCATTATGTGAACGGCACTCAGATTGCTTCGAAGTGGCTTTTGAGAGGGGGTGTTATATACAGGCCCTTTCTAAAAAAATAATTCATAACCTGAAAGAATAATCGAAAAGTTAGGCAAACTAATAATGCTTTGAATAAAATATGTTTAACACAATAGAATTATTAACTATAAAAACTCTAATTCCGAGCATAACGTTTGCTCCACTGCTGATAAGTAGTGCGGCGTTTTCACAGTATTATTATATACCTCCATGGCGCCCTGCCTCTGGTAGCAATATTCTTGCACGAGTGTGATTAAAAGGTATACGTAACTTCAGCCTTCGATTGGCTACAATAGAAAGGACTCTAATCAATTATCAGTTGATCACCATCATTTTTCTTTGAGCTATTACAGATCCATCTTCCCATAGGGTACAGAAATAAAGACCCTGAGCAAGATTATTATAGATATTGATCTGCCCGGACTTATCTGATAAATTGTAAATACTCACTTGCTCACCAACTATATTAGAAATAATTATTTGGCCATCAGTAGAATTCAACCGATAGCTAACAACTGAGTTTTTTTGTACCGGATTAGGATAAATATTCAGACCTACCGATTTTTTATCATTATCACCAATACCGGTAGGAGAAGTTGAGAATGATCCTGTCGTGTTGCTGGTCTGATCTGTAAAATTATAAGTACCGGGTTCCTGAACAACAACGATGTATGAGCATGTGGGACAGGTCATTGCATAATTCCAGGAACTGGCTCCATTCGGAATGCTTACGGATGTAGTGTAGTGGACTCCACTATTATTCGGGTCTAAGTTGAACTTAACAAAATCACCCACATTCACGGTAAGTGTAGAGGGTGAGAATCCATTAGTACCAACAAAAATGTCGTGATCTACCTGCGCGGTGGCAAATGAAACTACGAATATGCCCATGATTGCAAGACCGAAAATACTTAGAATTTGTTTTTTCATTCTATTTGAACTTTAATTGATCAAATTAACTTGAATAAGCATGTAAATTACTGATTTTTTTGCAAAATATTGGGATAATTAAAGAGAATAGCTCGCGGAGAATCATTTTTGAGACTAAAATGCAATTTTATTAATTAATTCTCCCTAATAATTTTGGCGTTTTGCAAGTTAACAAGCGATTTTAAGCTAAATAGAAATTTGGTTATTCGAAGTAAAAGGTTGAAATTAGAGTGCTCAAATCATCTTAATATAAATTATTCCACATCTTCTAAAGATTAATAAATTATCTCTATCATGACAAATGCTGTAAAGAAAACCTGTATCACAACTGGCTTAATTTTGTTGATGTTCGCAACGGTTAATGTATCTGCACAAAACTTCATGGATCATTATTTATTCGGGGCCGTGACGATTGAAGAGATCGCAGGCAGTACTAACGGCATTCAAGCCTGTCAAGACCTGGCTTTTAATCCACTTACTCCGACGACTAATGAGTTATGGGTGCTTAATAAGGGCAATGTAAACTCCGGAGGTTCAATAGTTACCCTTTATAATCCAGGCAAAGGAAACCAAACATCTTTATGGAGATCAGATGGAAATGCATGGCATTTTATGTCGTTGCCTACGGCGCTTGCTTTCAGCCCTAATGGTAATTTTGCTACTTCTCCTGGTGTTTTTGACGCAAACCATAACAACACCACCTTTACTGGACCAAGCTTATGGTCCAGCGATTCCGCAATTTTTGCCAATGTGAGTGGCGGAGGTGGAAGTCATTTGGATATGCTTCACCAAAGTCCCTATTCACAAGGTATTGAGTCTGAAACGGCAAACAAGTTTTGGGTATTCGATGGATATTATAACAATATTGTTCAGTATGACTTTGTAAATGATCATGGTCCCGGGAACGCTAATCACCTTGACGGGATATTGAGAAGGTATACCGAAGTAGTGGTAGCAAAGGATCCGAGCAAATTAGTGCCCAGCCACATGAGACTGGATGCAGCTCAAAAATGGCTTTATATCGTAGATAATGGTAATCAAAGAGTTTTAAGAATGGATATTACAAGTGGAACCGTTGGTGGAAATCTTGCATCTCCTTATGAATCATTCTTAAATCACAAAGAAGTCACAGGGGTAACGTATGAGGATGTTGTTACCACTGGCCTTAATTCCCCATGCGGAATTGATGTGCTGGATGACCGGATGATTGTCAGTGATAATGATAATGGAGATATCTTAATTTACTCGCTGAACACGATTCCGGCTATGCTTATGGGTATAATTCAAACCGGTAGCGCAGGCGTCATGGGAGTTGCAATTGGCCCGGACAAAAGAATTTGGTATGTAAACTATACTTTAAGAAAAGTTTTTCGTCTGGAACCGACTATTACCAGTATACCTGAGGTTGAACAAGGCGATTTTAATGTTTATCCGAATCCAAACAATAATAATTTTACGGTTGAGTTCACTTTACCCACATATGCTGAAACTGAAATTTATATCACAGACATAACAGGTCGTGTCACACAGAACTTATCAGCACGAGCTATGGACAAAGGATCTCATAGCATTAATTTTAGCACTAGCTTACCGGAGGGTATATATTTTATCAATATTAAAAGTGCAAACTTCTTATTGACAAGAAAGTTAGTGATCCTTTAAACGAGTAATCACGGAAATTCCGGCCTTAATATTTGGAATCTGCCTGAATTTGTAGTATATTGTATTTAGTAAAAAAATTAACGAAGTATTAAATGATCAATCTAAGTTTAAATAGAAATCTTTGCTGTTGTTGCTGTTGTTGTACTCGTGTACACTGGAAAGGATTCTATGTATTGAACGATTGATAAGAATACGTTAATAAATATTTTGAAAGCCTTTCCATTTTTGGAAGGGCTTTTTTTTTGTCATTAAGCAATGTTTGAGAGAATGAAAACTTTTACTTTAAAATACGCAGAAACATATTCAAAGAATGAGGATGAGAAAAAAATATATATCATCCATGAAAACTCAAAATGGGTTGAACCACTAATTAAAGAATTAGAAGATCTTCAACTTCCATATGAGGAGTGGTACATCAATCAACTCAGTCTCGATCTTTCAGATATTCCACCTGATGGTGTGTTTTACAATAGGATGAGTGCCTCTTCGCATACCCGAAATCATCGTTATGCGGTGGAAATGACAGGGCCTATCATGGCTTGGTTGGAATCGCATGGCAGAAAGGTAATTAACAATAGAAGGGCACTACAATTAGAGGTTAGAAAATTTGAACAGTATCTGGCTCTGCAATCCCTGGGTTTATATACACCCCGAACTATTGCTGCGACGGGTGGTATTGAATTATTGAAAGCCGCAACAGACATTGGTTCTTCTCCGTTCATTTTTAAACCCAATAGAGGTGGTAAAGGCACGGGCGTTCAATTATTTAGTTCTGTAAATAGTTTCAAGGAAGCTCTTGAATCAGGTACCCTAATTCATTCACTCGATGGAATCGATTTGGTGCAGCAATACATAGAACCGAAAGAACCTTATATAACCAGGACTGAATTCATTGGTGGCAAATTTCATTACGCAGTCAGAGTGGACACTTCAGCTGGCTTTGAACTCTGTCCTGCCGATGCTTGTCAGATTGGAGATGCTTTTTGCCCTACCGACTCCGCGGATCAAAAGAAGTCCTCGAAACCTCGGTTTGAGATCATAGAACACTATTCGAATCCTGATTTAGCAACGTATGAAAGATTCCTGAAAGAAAACGGTATGGAGGTTGCGGCTATTGAATACATTGAATCCATTGATGGCAAACGTTATTTGTACGACGTTAATATCAACACAAACTATAATACCGAAGCTGAAAGCAAGATTTCAAGTAGTAAAAGAGGCATGAGAACTATTGCAGAATATCTGGGTCATAAACTATCTGATCTTACTGTTCAATTTTCCAAGGTAAAGGCTGTTTAGTTTACAATTTTATTCTGAAACTGAAATTACAAGTTTTGAATAAAAAATTATGTAATTTTAAGTTATATGAAGATTCGAATTGTTTTATCGCTAACGGCATTTTTTGTAGTGCTAATATTAAGTGCTGCAATTTTTTCAACAGATTCTAATCCTCCTTGTGATGCTCCATTGTTAGGTGCGGCACATTCCGGTGCACCCGGTGAAGTAAACTGTACAGGTTGTCACACAGGAACCGCTAATAATGGTACGGGCACACTAATATTCAATATAGGTAGTGGATCGGCAGAGTATATGCTCGGTCAAAATTATACGGTTACTATTAAATTAAGTCAAGCAGGGGTCAATAAATTTGGTTTCCAGGTAATCGCATTAAAAGACAGCAATAATACTTTTGTAGGAAGCTATACACTCACGGATACTGTTAACACCAGAATTATAATTGGCAGTGGAGGTAAAAAATATTTGGGTACAACCAAGTGTGGATCAGATTCACCAACCTCAGATTCTATTGAATGGTCGTTTGATTGGATGGCACCTGGTATTGATCAGGGCACTATCACATTTTATCTTTCATCCCTGGCAACTGATCATAGTCATACTTCGGCTGGAGATGAAACTTATACCGGCACAATACAATTATTACCACCTATGACCGGAATTGCAAAAGACATGAATCAAATTGTGGAAATAGATTTATACCCCAATCCGGCTTCAGACTTTTTAATAATAAAGCATAACCTTCCTGAAAATGAGGATCTTTTGATCAGTATATTTGATTTTTCAGGGAAGCTGGTTACCCATCAATTAACAGATTTCAATAAACAAGGCAGCAATCAAACATTTGTTCATTTGAAGGCGTTAAATCTATATCCGGGCATTCATTTTGTACAAATTAAAACAGTTGATGGTATTTCAATCCATAAAGTATTAATTTTGGACTAACCAGGTTGATTTGGTGACAATGACATAATTACTTATTTCAACTAAAATGAAAAACTTAATCTTAATTTTTCTTTTTACCGGCAGTTTTTTTATCCTAATTTCTTGCAATAAGAATAATGATAAGATTGATCAGGATGACGCACTTTCTCAACAGGATATTGACGCGGCAGATTTGATAGCAAATGAATTAACCTCGATGGATTTATATTTGGATTCTTTGATCAACACGGTTCATAATTCAGAAAAACATCATTATGACAGTTTGTTTCACGCTCATGAAACTACATTCTGGAACCATCATGATAATTACAGCCACTCAAATGCTCATGATGACCATCATCATTTTGACCACGGCGGCGCTGGATCTCATGGTCATCATCATGATAATCATACTCATGGTGATCATAACGTTCACAGCCATGACTCCTTACACGTAAATGATCATCATGGATTGCATCATCATAATGATCATGGTAATAATGATGTTCATGATCATCACCTGGGCCATCACTTAGGCCATCACAATCATATTGATTCGTTGCATCACCTGCATCATAAGCATCACTGAATCAGAACTTAACTAGTAAGTTTTCATTTTTTGTTAAACTACAATTATCCAAACGTCGATTAAGATTGACTCTCAACTACCAACTTTTTTAGTTGAATTAAATGTCTCAAAAGCTAATCTATTAAACTAAAACAAAACCAGTACCTTTGCGTTCTCATTTTCACATGTCTACAAAAAAACATATATCATTGGCAGTGGCATCGGTAGCTATGTTATGCCTGTTCACCGGGATAATAACCAATAATATCCTCTGCAACTTTGCTCATGCAGTAGATGCGACGGGACAGGAGCACAAACACCCATATGGGCACGACCATCACCATGATGGCGGTAATCCCATCGCCGAACATGACCATAAGGATAAAGGCCATGAACATGATCAAGATTCCGCTACAAATTGCTGCAATGATCTTACGTCTACTTTCTTTTCTAATTTAGTAAGAGATTTCAGCAGTGGTTTTAAACTCGATTCAAAAATAATCTCTGTAACAAATTTGCTGTCGATTTTTACAAATTCTTCAACGACAAATAACTATTCCGGAGTGGCAATGGACTCCACTCATCCCCCTCCCAAGATTCCCGATATCAGGGTATTTATACAATCCTACCAGATCTGAATTGATCCTTCTGCTTATTTCCAGGCGTGGCGTAGCCATGCTCTGAATCCGCCAGCTAACTGAGAGGGCGACGCGAGCGGACAAGTTTGCTTTTATAATTCGTGAAAGCAATCTCTTTCCATTACTAATTCAATAATTATGAGAAGATTATTCATCGGAATATTCATGTTGGTTTCATCAGGCCTGCCAGCCGAAGGGCAGTTGAGCCCGCAAGCAGGTGCAATTTCCCAGACTACTTTATCACTTGACAGTGTCATTGCTATGTCACTTCGTCAACACCCACGCATGCTTGCGGCTGAGGCCGAGTTGAAAGAACAAAAAGCGCTCAAAAGAGGCAGTTTCAACCTCGATGACCCTCAAATAATGCTGGAGGCTCCAACTGGAGATTTCTTCACGCCGGGCGTTCAACAATCCTTTGATAACCCCTTAGTATATATTCAACAATCAAAAGTTGGCAAGCGAAAAGTGGCTTTGGCTGAGGTTGGAATCGCTATGAACAAATCAGAAGTTATTAGACAGGTGAGCATTATGTATAACCAACTGCAATACGCCAAAACAAGTCTAAGACGATATTTTCTTCAAGACAGTATTTTCAACGCGTTGTACCGGGCAACCGAAAAACGATACAGTACCGGAGACGCAGGAGTACTTGAAAAGACCAGTGCACAAGCAAGAGCACAAGAATCTGCCTTATTATTTGCACATGCTAAAGGTGAATTGTCTAAGGCTAAACAACTATTGGCTTTACTGACAGGACTCGATACTTCAGCAATTTCTCTTACAGAATTAGTAAAATTTCCAGCCGCTGCAGGCCTGGAGATTTTTCCTTCATCCAGTCCTTTTACAAATTACGCACAGCAAAATTTAATCGTCGCATCACAGCAATTAAAGTTGGCCCGAGCAGAAGTGATTCCGGGTTTTTCTGTTGGTTACATGAATCAAGCAGAATTAACATCTGAAATTATTCAACGCTTCCAGTTCGGATTGTCTTTTCCATTGTGGTTCTGGACGCACTCTTCCCGAATTAAGTCAGCAAAAGCAAATTCTGAAAAAGCTAATCACGGAAGCAATTTGGTTGTACAAAATTTTAACATCGCCTGGCTAGATGCCATCACGGCGTACCAAAAAAACCTGTCATCAGTGCAATACTATGAGAACACCGGTTTGGAACAATCAGAAATAATGCTCGATGCAGCAAACCTCTCTCACTCTGCCGGTGAGATCGGTTATATAGAATACCTGCTTATACTTAGCCAGTCATTCAGAATCAATGCCGGCTATGATGAAGCTTTGAAAAATTATAACGATTCAATTATTGAATTAAATTACTTGAAAGGAAATGTTAAATGATGAATTTTAAATGTCAAATGAGTGTGTGAAGCTTATGCATTGTTGCATGTCATTAATTTAAAATTCAACATTAAAAACTTAAAATTACCTACCATGAAAACGATTATAATAATACTCACAGCAGCCCTAATTTTAATTCAGGTTGCGCCTGTGGTTGGGCACGAAGGTCATGACCATGCCGGGCAAAAGAAAGAAGCTTCCACGCCGGGTGGATCCTGGTTTACTGTCAATTCAGCTTCAGAAGCTTTTGAAGCAGTTCTGCGCTATTTCCCCATAAAGCCGAACGAAGAAACGGCAATGCAATTGTTCCTCTCCGACTTTGAAACGAATGCAGCTATTGACACGGCGCAGCTCACTGTCACTTGCCTGGACGATAAAAACGTGATAATAGAAGTGCATTACATTGAACCCGGCATCTATGAACTACACGCAACTTTCCCGGAGGAAAAGGAATACACTTTAGCAGCTAACATCATTTCTCACAATGAAGCAGACCTCATGGTTCTGGGAAGTATAGAAGTAGGCCGTGAACTTCCGAAAGTTGAAAAGGAAAAGACTTCCGGATTTGGGTGGAATTCTGTTTTTCTTATCGTAGTTGGATTGATATCAGGAGCACTCCTCATGTTCCTTTTCAGCAGAAATAAACCGGCCGGAAGCGGAACAATTGCTACTATCACCGTAATTATATTGCTGCTGATTCCAGGCAATTTCATCAAAATCGCGTTGGCTCATGGTGACGAAGATCATGGTGATAAGAAGGAAGAGACGGTTAGAAATTCGGATCTCGCTAATGATGAAATGCTAATACTCAAAGAAACTCAATTCATGTTCAGTATGCTCACCGAGTATGCAGACAAAACCAACTATTACACTGTACTTAAATTGTACGGAAAGATAATGTCTTCATTAAATGGAGAAGCTCGCATTATTGCTTCACAAAACGGAGCAATTGCATCGATATATGTAAATATAGGTGAGAAGGTAAGCAAGGGGCAGGTGCTCGCTATTATTGAGCAAAATCTTTCCGCATCTGAACTGATTCAAATACAAAACGAAAAGAACAATGCCATTGCAGAATATGAAAACGCTAAAAAAGACTACGACCGGCTCAAATCTCTCGAGGATGTAATAGCCGGAAAGGATTTGTTGGCAGCAAAAATTCGCCTGGAAAATGCTACCAATAACAAGAAGATATACGATAACCTAAGTGGTCGAATGTTAACGCTTAGCTCACCCATTGCCGGTGTCATGGACAATTTTAATCTCGCTATTGGGAAACAGGTTGCGCAAGGTGACCGGCTATTTACCATCTTCAATATAAAACTGTTAAAAGTAGAAGCACAAATATTCGATCAGGATTTGCATAAATTGAACCATCCGGACACAGCAACTATTGGCTCGCAATTTACCTTTTCAGTGGAGTGCATCCAGGAGGAAGAGCACTTTTCCGAATTTGCCCGGCTCATCTCGTTTGGCAAATCAGTGAATCCCATAAACCAATCCTCACAAGTCATTTTGGAACTGGATAATAAAAATGAATTGTTCAAACCCGGACAGTTTGCCAATGTTGAGATTAAAGCAAAAAATAATTTGAAACAAATAGTTGTACCCTCGTCCGCTGTATCCGAGATCAACGGAAAACCGGTGGTGTTTGTACACAGTGCACCTGAAATATTCAAAGTAATATTTGTCCAAACCGGCCAAAGCAATTCCAGCCAAACAGTTATTTTAAAAGGTCTGGAAGAAAACCAAAGAGTTATTGTGGATGGGGCTTATCAGGTTAAATCGATCTACCTGAATCAGTAATCAGTTAGCAGTAAGTAATGTTGAGTTTTAAATGATGAATTGTGAAAAAAGAGAATTTAATTTTAAATAGAACATTTGACTTTTCGATCGTAATAATAGGCTTATATAAAACCTTGATTGGCAAAAAAGAATATGTGCTATCTAAACAAATATTAAGAAGTGGCACAAGTATAGGTGCGAACGTTGAAGAAGCAACTGCAGCGTTTTCGAAAAATGATTTTGCGTATAAAATGTCTGTCGCTTCAAAGGAGGCAAGAGAGACAAGGTATTGGCTAAAACTGCTACAAAAAAGTCAATTGGTCAAAGGGAATTACGAGGCACAATTAAGTGAGGTAGATGAACTTATCAATATTCTAACCGCCATTGTAAAAACAGTGCAATCAAAGGAGAAAAGATGAATTTAACTTAGAATTCAGCATTTAAAATTCAAAATTTCCAACATGTTTAACAACATAATAAAATTCTCCCTCAACAACCGCTTGATCATTCTGTCATTAGCGGTTATACTTATTGTGTTTGGAACTTACACTGCCTTCAATTTGCCGGTGGATGTACTGCCCGATCTCAATCGTCCGCGCGTAACTATTTTCCTTGAGGCTGAAGGCATGGCACCGGAAGAAGTAGAATCCCTTGTGGTTTATCCTGTTGAGACAGCTCTTAATGGAGCGACGGATGTCGAACAGGTTCGGTCTAATTCTTCCATTGGACTCGGACTCGTATATGTTGAGTTTGATTATGGTATAGATATCTACAAAGCCCGTCAGATCGTTAACGAAAAACTTCAAACCATTCAAGACGAGTTGCCAGAAGGAGTCACTCCTCAGCTTGGGCCTATTTCATCGGTCATGGGCCAAATAATGCTTATTGGACTTACAGCAGACAGCACGTCCATGGCTGACCTGAGGACCTTTGCAGACTATAGCCTTCGAAGGCGTTTACTAGCTATCCCCGGAATCGCGCAAGTAATCCCAATTGGTGGCGAAGTACTTCAATTTCAGGTTCAAGTATCCATGCCTAAACTGCATGCCTCCGGGTTATCCATTAATCAGGTGGAGGAAGCACTTCAAAAGTCCAACGCTAACACCACCGGTAATTTTTACAACCAGGGTGGTTCTGAAATCCTGATTCGCAATTTTGGCCGTATCAAGACCATTGAGCAAATAGAGAATATTGTCATTGGTTACGAAAACGAATTACCCATCCTGGTTTCTCAGATCGCAGATGTGCGGTTTGGAGCCAAGTTCAAGAGGGGCGACGCAGGCCTCAATGGTGAACCTGCCGTACTCCTTACCGTAGAGAAACAACCTAATGCCAATACGGTCACTCTTACAGAGGAAGTATTACAAGCTATTGAAGAGCTCAAACCCGGCCTACCTGCGGACGTAAAAATTAACACCGAGATCTTCAGACAAGCAGATTTCATCAATAACTCAATTAGTAATGTGACTGAAGCCCTCAGGGATGGAGCAATTCTGGTTATCATCATTCTGTTTCTTTTTCTACTCAATTTTAGAACAACGCTTATAACTCTCACTGCCATTCCGCTTTCTCTGCTCATCACACTGCTTGTCTTTAAGTTCTTCAACATCAGTATCAATACCATGACCTTGGGCGGTATTGCGATAGCTATCGGTGAACTGGTAGATGATGCGATCGTAGATGTAGAAAATGTTTTCAGGCGGCTGCGCGAAAATAAGCAAAAGGAAAATCCACAGACAGCAATAAAAGTTGTGTATAATGCCTCTTCTGAGGTGCGTAACTCTATCGTTTATGCCACAGTCATTGTTGTACTCGTCTTCATTCCCTTATTTGCACTCACCGGAATGGAGGGGCGAATTTTTGCACCGCTTGGCATGGCCTACATCACGGCCATCCTTGCTTCACTCCTGGTCGCAATGACCATCACACCTGTTCTGTGCTATTATCTGCTTCCTAAAATGAAACGCATGAATACAGAGGAAGATAGCTTCCTGGTTCGATGGCTTAAAAAACAAGATACTCGCTTATTAAATTTTGGTTTGGACAATCCCAAAAAGATATTGGCAAGCGTAATGATGCTTTTTATAATGGCCATGGCGCTCATTCCGTTTTTTGGAACCGAATTCTTGCCTCCATTCAATGAAGGATCCCTTACCCTCAACTACTCTACCCCACCCGGCACATCACTGGAAGAATCCAATAAAATTGGTTCTATCATAGAAAAGCAAATATTAAAGGTGGACGGAGTGAAATTTACGGGTAGGCGTACAGGAAGAGCAGAAATGGATGAACATGCCGAACTTGGCTTCCTTGTACCAGGCCATGCGCTGTTCTTTCTGTTCGGGCGTTTCTTGGACCGCGACGGCCTCGGGCCGCGGGCTGGGAGCGGAGCAGGAGGCGGCGAAAAGCAGTGCGGCGATCAGGCTGAATCCAGAAAGCGCAACGGGCAGGGATAGTCGGTTCCACATAGATTCCTCGAAGGGCGGGCCGCGGCCCGAAGTCCCCTTGGGCACAGTCTATAACCATGCCGCACCGGCGAGCAACAAAACAACGGTAACGCGATGACTGACTCGTCCGGGGTGGATGGGACGAGCCGCTAGCATAGTGCGCCTGTCATAGCGCGCCATGAGATTTCCGTTTGAAAGAGGGAAGCCCGTTGAAACGGGCTGAAAGTTCCAGAGCAGCGGCGGCAACCAGCCGTAAACGGCTGGCCTGAGGAACACCAAGCCGCGTGAACGCGGCTCGAATCGCCCGCGTCAGGGTACGCATGGGGCCGCACGTCGTCTCTCACTCCGCCGTCTGGCAAGGAAGCGAATTATCATAAGTTA
>JACZTA010000107.1:0-5711 GCA_022573915.1 Bacteroidota bacterium
GGATCAAAATCACTGGTTTTTGTGCGAAGGATTGCCTCAGTAAAGGAATTGGAAAAAAAATTGAATCAAGAAATCGAGCTATGGCAATATGAAAAGATCAAGAAATATCTCAAAAAGGGCAAAAGACTGATAGGACTGAAACAAGCCTACGACGATCGTAATGCTGCTCTGGAAATTGAATATGTATTAATGGAACTCAGCAAGAAACTGGTTTACCAATTTAAATATGAATTAGCTCAATTATTAAATTTGGATGAAAACAATGATCTGCAGGCACCACTGATCAATGAATACCTTGATGTTTTGTATCATTCAGATGATGATACAGTTGGCCATGATAATTTTCGGAATATGGTAAAAAATCATATTGGAAAAAAAAGTTACAAGTCCGAATTTAAAGAATCTACTTTATCATTATTGAAAGTTGAACTTGCAGAATTAATACGAAAGCAGCAGGAAGAAGGCGAACCGGAATTTCCGGATGAGAAAGATGATTCGAATCCCAATAATTTTTTCTCAATTTTCTTTGGATCCAAGAGATATATTGAAGGATTTAATTTTAGAAAACGTGTTTCTACAAAAAATTGGTACTCGTATAATTATTTTCATTTAAAAATCCATATTACTGAGATTGACTTCTCTTCATCTAATGTAGAGCAGATACACTTTGGAGCACGCGACCGTACGGATGCAAGAAAAATTGACTATGTGAATGAAAAATTGTTGGAAGCGCTAAAAAAATCTAAAGGGATCAATGGTCAAAAAATTGACGAGCGGTTCCAGGTAAAGACTTTTTTCAACTATTTGTTTGATCAACTATTGTATGAGGAATTTCACGAGTGGATTACTTCAAAATGGAAGGTAAAAGTCACAACACATGATTTTTTAAATGATCTGGAAGCGCTATTCAAAATAATGGAGGGAATATTTAGAAATGGATCAGGTGTTTTACCTGCTTTTATTGCTGAATCAATAAGTAATGATAATTTCGAGAATAATCTAATTGAGATATTAAATGAATCATTCCCGATTGTAATTCAAGAGCTTAAATTTATATTAAGAGATTTTGATAAAATTATGGCCACTAATTTTTCTGACAAGACAAAAATTCAGAAGGCTTTATACGGTCAAACGCCTGTAATAGGTGTAAGTGGGTTTCATAGTCGTGATGTGAGTAGGGTGGCAACACAATTTAGAATGCCAGGCTATCCATATGTATTAATTACAACAGATATACTTAAGGAAGGGGAGGATCTACATCTTTATTGCAAGGATGTATATCATTATGGCATCGCATGGAATCCATCAGATATGGAACAACGAACAGGGCGAATTGATCGGATAAATTCCGATTGCTACTTTGGGCTTAAAAAATCGAAGGAAATAAATTTTGAGAATTCTCTTCAAGTATTTTATCCCTATCTCGCTGATACCCTGGAAGTAAATCAGGTTTCGAAGGTATTTTATAAAATGAATGAGTTTATTAAAACCTTTTATGATATTACCACTAAGACAAACCATGATCCATATGCCAGCATTGATGAGTTGGTGCAAGAAATCCCTAGCCAAGTAAGAGACCGACTGGAATCAAAATTTGATTTTCATTCCTTTACCGGAGTCAAGGATTATCCTAAAACTGAATTAACTGTTATTAAGGGCGTCGGATCTCAAAGATCTGAGTTGGAACAAGTGTTACAAATTGTTTTGGTAGAATTAAAAGATACCTATAAAGATTTTTTTATCAATCCTACATTAAACAATCATCATCTTTTTATCACAGCCAATATTAATTTAAATGGCAGGAGAGCCCCTCTCAAAATTTCATTTGTGAAAGGCCGGCATTTTGATCAGATAGATCTGTCCATCGAATCAATCATTTGTAAGGGCACGGAACTTAGAAGATTAGATCAAAGAAATGAAATAAGGGAAATACTTGCGAACAAAGAGCTTGAATTAAGAAACTATAATGATTTGCTGTTAGCTAGAAAAACACTTATTCTTAATACAGAGTCTAAGGATAGAATTAATTGGATTACAACCGTATTAAAAGTTGCAGACAAAATTGAGGAGGATTATACTGCAGGAGGGGATAGCGAGGAGGAACTGTGAAAAAGTTGATTTTCCTTCATGAGATTTATTTGTTATTTGGCAAACTATTCTGTCTGTTAAAATTCAATCCTACATTAATAACTTCTTAGAGAAACCGAATATTATGGTTTTGAAATAGGTACTCCGACTCAATTATTACATTAAATTAGATTAATATGTTATTTTGATTACCTATGATTTCAGTGAAAAAGCTTGTATAAGTTGGGTTTAAAGTCTAATCACTTTGATTAATTATAAGTAGGTTCTATTTTCCAGAATCAAATTGAAGATAATTTGAATAAATATTTATTCTAAAAACATATTTTAAAATGAAAAAAGCAATTGGAATAGATCTAGGCACTACAAACTCTGTGGTAGCAATTAAAAAAAAGGATGTTGAAATTCTTAGAAACAAGGAAAATTTAGAGTTGACCCGCTCATGCATAGGGGTGAAAAATGATGAAATATTGGTGGGGAAAACAGCATATGATCTTTTTAAAAGAGATCCAGAAAACACAATATTTTCAGTTAAACGACTAATGGGTGGTGCAATTACAGATCCTATGATCCAGAAAATGAAAAATGACAATGATTACTATCGATTCAGTATAACATCATTAGAAGGTGGTACTGAAGATGCTCTTGCAATAATCTTAGGGGGTAAACAGTACACACCAGAGGAATTAAGTGCCATAATTATAAAAAAATTGAAAAAAGATGCGGAAGAGAATATGGATGACGAACTCTCTAACATTGTTGTAACTGTACCTGCCTATTTTACTGAAAAACAAAAAAATGCTACTCGACTAGCGGCACATTATACCGGTGTGAAAGTTTCCAAAATATTAGCCGAGCCCACAGCTGCTGCAATTGCTTACGGAGTTGACGATTTAGAACCTGGTGAAGCAACAACGGTATTGATTTATGATTTCGGTGGGGTACGTTTGACTTGTCAGTATTAAACATTGTAGATGGTCAATACCTGGAAATGGGAACTGGAGGTGACCGATGGTTAGGTGGTGATGATATTGATAAAGCTCTCAGAGCTCTTATATATGAAAAGGTCGCAAATGAATATAACATTAATGACTTACAAAGTCTTGTAGAGTCCTTACCTGTCAAAAAACGAAATCTGTTTTTGGGCTTAATGCGTGAAATGACAGAAGACATGAAAATTCAATTAAGCTCAACAAATACGGCGTCATGTATCATTGATGATATTCTTGAAGATGAAAATGGAGCTGAGATTAATATCGACCTTACAGTTACTCGAGAGGAGTTTAATGATCTTATTCGACCATTTATACAAAAGAGCGTCGATTTAGTTGATTCTCTATTGAGGGATATTAACTATGATATAGAGATGATCGATAATATTCTTCTTGTTGGGGGTACATCTTGTATTCCATTAGTTAAGGAAATGTTATCTGAAAAGTATGGTAAAGGAAAAATTAAGGTTAGTAAGAAACCTATGCTTTGTGTTGCTGAAGGGGCAGCAATTTTAGCTCATAGGTTAAGCGATGAATATGAATGTCCAAATTGTGGTAAAACTGTAAAACAAAGCGATGATACTTGCAAATCCTGCCGATTTGATCTAGAGGCTGAGATCAGGCAAAGTGGAGTTGCTGAGGTTGCTTATAGTGCAAATCATGATCTATATGTTAAACTTAAAGATGAGAAAGACAAGATTGTAGAAAAGCAACAACCTCTTCCAGTTTCAATTTCTCGCTCATATAAAACCGATGTTAATAATCAGAAGATAATGAAAGTTGAAATTCTTTCTGATATTGAAGAAGGTAAGCTTGAGCGAATAACCCTTGGCTTTTTAACCATTGATGAAAATATACCAGCCGGTGGTGAGATCATTTTTGATTTTACTCTTGATGTAGATGATTTGATATCATGCAAGGCTTATCCGAAGAAACACGCAAACAAAGCAAAAACGATAATCTTTGAAAGAGGACAGAAGGATGGGCATGCTTTCGAGACAATTGAGAATCTAATCACACAAGTTAACGGAGATGATTATACGCATATTCAAAAGGAAGTATTTATGAAATCCTTGATAGAGCAGCTGCAATACTCCGATAATATAGGATCAGACAAACCAATGGATGAAAGGTGGGCTGAGATTGATTATAAAACAGTAGCTGCATTTGATGAATTACCGGAGCTCACAGAACTAAGTGCTGAACACGACGACAAAGAAGAAATTCTATCAAAAGCTCACATATTAGTTGAACAGTATTCATCGTTACTTGGGTCTATTACCGCATCCAAAATGGGTGAATTGATTGCTGAAGTTGAGGACGATTCAGATATTTTGGAGAACATCCAATCGCATGAAAAACTAAGGGAATTGGTTGATGAAAACGATTCCATTTTAATTATCGTGTTAATTAAAATAGCTGCCAATAAAGCAAGTAAGCAGAGCCCAAGTGATTCCAATAAATTGTTGCAAATGCATGACTTAATCGTAGCTCATATGAAAGATGCAAACTTTGAAGAAGCTAAGGAGGAACTTAATAAAGCTATGGCTATTGCAGAACAATATTTAGGTGAAGGTCAGCAAAGTGAAATAAGCACTTGGTTAAGAAAATGACACGCCTATGAAATGTCCAATTTGTGATAAAGTAGGATTGGCAGACGGTACTTTGGAATGCCCTCAATGCAATTCGGATTTATCTCAGTTTGGCTTGCTTGATAGACTTGAAGAGAATAGTGTTACAAGTCGTAAGAGAAGAACGGTGCTTTCTGTCATAGTGGCTATTTTATTAGTTTCAACTCTGATCCTCGTTTTTAGATTAAACACAATAAGCGAAATCAGAAAAGAAAAAATCGATAATCAGCATAAAGATGATTTCTCTAACGTAGCGGAATCCAAAGACTCAACATTATTTTATAAGGCTAAGTTATCATTAGCACTACATACGGTTGATTCCTTGACCGAATTAAGTAAAACTGTAACTATTAACTACATAGTGAATTCGGGAGATAATCTATTAAAAATTGCATTTCAATTCTATCGTAACTATGAAAAAGTACAAGAAATTGTAGAGAATAATAATATCAAAGATCCGAATATGATTTTTCGCGATCAGGTTATAAAAATTGAAATTGAGTTGACAAAATGACAACTATTGTAATTCTTATCGTTATAGCAATAATTTTAACTCTGGTTTTTACGAAAGGACCGCGGCAAAAATTTAATAAAGGTGTGCAAGCATTAAATAATAATGAATTTGACTTAGCTGAGAATTATTTTAATCAAATCATTGGTAAGCACCCGGAAGCCGATAATATGCTGATAGAGGTCACCTTTAAAAGGGGGCAGTTTGCAAGAAGGTCTGGAAAGCTTGATACCGCTTACGATCTGTTTTCCGAAATTTCTAAAGACAGCACTCTTGCTAAGAACCAACTTGCTGAAATTGATTTCAACTTTGGAATTATTGCGGAGCAATCAGGAAAATTTAAAACAGCAAAGAGATATTTTACAAAATGTGGTGAGGCAAGAGAATTTAATATTGAGCTTTATAATTTAGGATTTTCAAGAAAATTGATTTGTGATTTAAAGTTAGAACATTTACCCGAGGTGAGAGATGTTGTTGGAGTATTTGTCTCAG
>JACZTA010000107.1:5721-12162 GCA_022573915.1 Bacteroidota bacterium
TTTTCAAAAGCATTTGTTTGCTGTATCATCTAACTAACCACTCTCCTTCCAACTCCAAAACCCTTCACCTACAATAACATGATCTAATACTTCTATGCCAATCAATGAGCCAGCTTGAACCAACTTCTCAGTTACTTCAAGATCTTCAGAACTAGGCTCACAGTCACCACTAGGATGATTATGTACCAAAATAACAGAATTAGCAGAACGTGCAATAGCTTCCTTAAATATCTCTCGTGGATGTATTAAAGAAGCATTTAAAGTCAGAAAATCAAATACCTGAATTAGAATCATTAAAAATCCTACTTGGTTACCAGAAAACGAAAGGCATCAAAGGAATAATCTCTGATATTAATAAGCTAATAGAATCCAAGGATGAACCAAGTAGTAGGAAATTGGAAACCATTTATGCAAGAATTGTCGAACATGAACCCATTCTTGAAGATTTCCCTGATTATTCAAATCAAATTCTTGACTTTAAAAAGAACTGCTTCAGCAGGTTAATTCACGCTTATCTAAATCAAGAACAATGGGAAAAGTGCTTACACCATATCACAAGTTTTGATAAATTTTACAAACATCCAGAATTACTTAATAATGCCGGGATATGCTGCGTAAGATTGGTACTGGATGGGGAAATAAATCTATATAATTACAGGGAACTAATTTCGATTTGGCTAACCACCATCTACACAGATAAAGTAATTCTCAAATCATTAGATACTACATCTTGGGATGATGAATATACTTTTACGATTTACGATTCTATTGGAAAATTTTCAAAGTATATATTTAAAACCGAGGTAGAAAATGTTAATAAAGATCAGCCTTCTGAGAATAATATTTCTATTGGAGATACACAGCGCGAGCTCCGGAAATTATTTGAAAGCGGTTTAATCAGAAGTAAAGAGCAAGATTTTGTCGACGCTGATACCGGAGATCTTGTTTCTGTGATTGAGATTATGGAGTCGTTTTATTCTAGTGAAAAGGAGTCAATTGAAGGGTTAATAGATAATTTACCTTATGATATCACAATCTGTACTTCGGAATTTGCGATGAAGTATCATTTGGCACAAACAGCCGTTGATCAATTTGACAAACGTTATCAAAAGGAGAATGACGAGAGATTTTTGGAAGCGGGAGCAAGGTTTGCTGAATTAATAAAAAACAAAGATGGGGATTTATCAGATGGGAAAAATGATGTCGAAAAATATAAACTGTCCGAGCACATTTTAAACCAAATAATAAACAGCCTAAAAAGTCAATCATTAGAAGGGTATGATAGCGCAAAAGTGAATATCAATAGATTTGATACTATTAAGGCAAAACTTGAGAGCGAGGCAACGCCGGTGATTCACAAGCTAATTAGTGAAAACCCAGTTAACTACGATTTAATAGAAGTTTTATATAGAATGTTATCTATTCTACCTTTTTCTGAAAATCTTAAATACATCTACGCTGAATATGCTACTAATTATTGTATACATGGAATAAACAGCAAGAGCATGTCGGAAATTGCGGCGTTGGAGTTACTTATGGAGATTATAAAAGTAACACCAAATAATCATAGGACAGCAAAAAGTTTGGCAGCATTAATAAGTATGTATCTGACTAACGAAGACTTCTTAAACAAAGTTGTGGAGATGATTCCAGAATTGAGTGAGCTAAACAGTGAAAGTTTATATAATTCCTTTATCAGTGAGTTATCTGGGATTAAAGAAGAACTGAACTCGTGGAAGAGAAAAACCAATGATAGCTATATAAAGATTCAGGATATAATTAAGGTAATTGACGAACTACAGACCATAACGGAGCCAGTTTATTAGTAGCGAAATGAAAAATCCTTACCACATATTAAAGGTTAGTCAGAACGCAACGAACATAGAGATTGCACAAGCGTTTGTCATGTTGCAAAAAGAAAATATCAAGACTAAGGAATATACAGCTCAGGAAATTATGACTGCACAAAAGCAATTATTAAATCCTGCAAAGCGGCTGGTTGCAGATTATTTGTATCCGTCAAAGTTCAAAAGCAAGAGACCAAAAAGAATCATCATAAAGGACTTGAAAGCAGACAGACGTATTGATATTAATTCAATAAATGAGAATGCCTTTGATTCTTTGAAATACGAGTTTAACTATGAAGACTGATAATATTGATAAATTACGATTAAAAGTTACCCATAACCTTACTGAAATTTTAGATATGAGAGGTGCGCTAAAACAAAAAGACCTTGAGTATCATGATATGATGAAGAAGTTCTTTTTAAGTATTATAGATGTTCTTGATTCTTTTGAAAGAAAGGAGGAAAATCTAAAAGAAAAATACCTTGATAAAATTGAAGGAGTAGAAAAGATTATAAAAAGTTATAGTTCCATTCAGAAGAAACTTGTTAATATTTTAGCAAGTCATGCTATAACTAAATTGGATTTTCCAGAAAACAAGCTCATTGTTGGTTTTTCAAGGGTTGTTGAAACAGCGCCGGATTCAAAATTACCAGCGGACACGATTATATCTATCGTGAGGAACGGTTACGTCAGAGGCAGCGAGGTTATTCGGGAAGCGGAATTAATCATTGTAAAGAATTAGTGACATAATTTAAGCCGCCACCCCCTCAATAAACACCGCAACAAATTCCTTCATCTTTTCTATTATGCGTTCAGCAATCTCGCCGGCTTCAAGTACGCTGGGCCGGTTCTCCAAGCATCGAAACACGTCGTCTTTCAAAGGTTCCTGGCCGCTAAAAATATAAGAGTCGATCAAGTTATTGAACTGCTTGTTGTCTAAATGCTCTTCTTCACAAAGTTTGTCTAACGCAAGTACTTTTTGCTCCTGCCAGTACTTCTCAAATTCATCTGCTATATCGTCAACATCTTCAATGTGCGGCAAATTTTCTTCAATAAACTTCTCAATTAATTCTCGCTTACTCCTTAATTCCACATCTCCGGTAAGCAAATCAATAAGCGCTTTCTTTTGTTTCTCTTGTTCTGAAGCATCTGCTTGCTTTAATTTTGCCAGCAGCTTTAAAATATAAGCCACATTGATCTCATCGCGATGGATGAGCTCTAACTCAAAATCCACATCTTCCAATATAGAAGCTTTTTCCTTTTGGCGATCACTCCGAACCTTGTCGTAAAGATCAAGGTATTTACTTTTATAATCTTCAAAAGACTGCTCGCTCATGGGCAGATCATCCCAGCTGAAATCTGCATAGGTCTTTAGCACATTGTGCAATCGCATCAGCTCCCTGAACGATTTAATAAACTCCATCTCCTTCTCTTCATCCTGCAGGCCATTCACACTGTTCACAGTGGGTACGATCTTGAGCAGGTTTGCAAACGCCTCACCGAATTTCCTTGTGATCTCCTCATAAGGCGGCAGGAAGATCTCTTCCATCGCTTCTTTGTTCGAGAACAAGGCAATCGCCTCATCCGTATTCTTTTTCAGGTTCCGAAAGCAAACAATGTTCCCCTGGGATTTCTTTTCATTAATAATCCGGTTGGTCCGGCTGTAAGACTGAATTAATCCGTGATGCCGCAGGTTTTTATCGACATATATTGTATTGACTTTCTTCGCATCAAACCCGGTTAAAAATATATTTACTACCAATAAGATATCGACCCGGTCTTTTTCATTAAAATTGTCTTTCTCCCGGTTCTTGATCCGCTGACTGATATCCTTATGATAATTTTCAAAACTCCGGCTGTCTTTTGTGCTAAAACTTGTGCCATACATATCATTATAGTCTCCGATAAATTCCTCTAACTTATCGCGCGAATGAGGATTCGTATCAAACATGGCTTGAGGATCATTTAATGTCTGTTCACCGGGCAGTAAGCCACCGGCAAGCTCATCTTCCTCATTTGCAGCATAACTGAAAATGGTTACTATGCGGAGATCATGTTCGCCTGATTCTTTCTTTGATTTTAAGAGATCATAGTATTGAATTAAATTCCTGATACTGCTAACCGCAAACATGGCCGTGAACTCCTTGTCATGCGTCTTGCGATCGTGATTCGCCAGGATATAATCAACGATCTTGTCCAACCTCCGGGGGTCATCCATTGCCTCAAGGGTGTCTATGGCTTCTACCTCAATATCCATAAAGGTGTTACCCGTTTGCTTAAAGCGGCCAACATATTCCACAGCAAACTTCAACACATTCTGGTCCCGGATAGCATCCGTGATAACATATTTATGCAAACACTCCTTAAACAGATCCTTTGTTGTGCGCTTGCCTTTTTCATTTGTATATGCGTTTTCTGCAAATATGGGCGTACCCGTAAAACCAAAGAGTTGGCTGTTCTCAAAGAAGTTGGTAATACGGTTGTGCGTTTCACCAAACTGACTGCGGTGGCACTCATCAAATATAAAAACGATTCGCTCAGACTTCAGATGGGCCATGTCCGTTTCATAACATGGCTTCGAAATGGCGTTATTGAGTTTCTGAATAGTGGTTACGATCAACTGTGTATCATCTTTGAACTGCTTTACCAACAGCCCGGTGTTCTCGGTCATATCCACCGAATCCTTCTTGAAGGCATTGAACTCACTGGCTGTCTGGTAGTCCAGATCCTTTCGGTCCACAACGAATACCACCTTATGCACTTCCCGCAGGTTCATGATCACCTGGGCTGCCTTGAAAGAGGTTAAGGTCTTTCCCGAACCGGTGGTATGCCAGATATATCCGTTCTCCTTGCTCGTTTTCACCCGGTTGATGATAAGCTCTACAGCAAAATATTGGTAAGGCCGAAGAACCATCAGATTTTTGTAGGTCTCATTCATCACCACATAATGAGCGATCATCTTACCGAGGTGGCCGCGATCAAGAAAAATCTTGGTAAAGGGTGTGAGGTTGGTTATGTTCTTGTTCTGCTCATCGGCCCAATAAAATGTTTGTTTGAAACTGAAGTTCGTGTGATGGGTATTGGCATAATACTTCGAGTTCACGCCATTGCTGATCACGAATATCTGGATATATTGGAATAGTCCGCTGTTAGTCCAATAAGAATGGCGATTATACCTTAATATTTGGTTGAAGGCCTCTTTTAATTCCAGTCCTCTTCGCTTTAATTCAATTTGGACCAACGGCAGCCCATTGATTAATATGGTAACATCGTAACGGGTTTTGTAAACGCCCTCAACAGCAACCTGGTTGCTAACCTGAAACAGGTTTTTATTCCAATCTTCTGAATCATAGAATTGGATGTACTGAGTTTCTCCATCATCCTTCTTCAGCGCATAACGATCACGCAGGGTTTTGGCCCGCTCAAATACATTGCCTTTAGCTAAATGGTTGAGAATACGATCGAACTCCCGTTCTGAAAAACCGGTATGATTGAATTGTTCTAATTGGGTTTTGAGGTTGGCTAGTATCTCTTTTTCATCATTGATTTCTACATACTCATACCCCAGATCGGTTAACTGTTTGACCAACTCATTCTCTAATATTTGCTCAGGTTGGGTAGCCATATATTATTCGGTAGTTAGATTAACTAGGAGCTTGATCGGTTTGTGTATGAAGCGTTGGGCATTTTAAAGCACTTCATTTTCAGTTTTACTGTAAATTTATTTATTGCTCTAATTTTCATTTTAACCACTTATTGCCCAACGATTTATACACTTTGTTAGCAGCTGCCTATCTTCTTTTATTTTTATTTAGCATTGTTTTTAATTCATTAATATTCTG
Source organism: Bacteroidota bacterium (assembly GCA_022573915.1). Taxonomy (GTDB): domain Bacteria; phylum Bacteroidota; class Bacteroidia; order Chitinophagales; family JACZTA01; genus JACZTA01. The sequence goes on from JACZTA010000107.1 coordinate 11,412, forward strand.
CTCCCAATTTGATTCGTCTGAGAAATCTAAATATTTCAATCTTCGAATCAAGTTATTGATAGGTTCTGAAAAAGATTCACCTTTAGATAGGATTATTGGAATTATATTTTTGTTATCAGTAAATCCCATAAACTGAGAAATTTCAAAGTTAACCCACGTAGATTTAGCTGAATTCTCCGAAATTATAATGAACAGAAAATCACTATCCTTTAACCCATCAGAAATTACATTTTGAATATCATCTCCTACTAATATTTCATTTTCGTCTATCCAGAATTTGATTGAGTCATCTTGTGAAAGTTTACGTTCTAATTTTCTAACGAAAGGTTTATCTATACTTGAATGGCTAATAAATATTTTGGAGTCAGGTAATTTTTGACTAATTGTTTTCTTTAATTGATCGTCAATTCGATTATTACTTATTATGTTCTTAGTTAAGAATATTTCAGCCAAATCGTTTTTAAGGGCATTAATGTCTGTTGTTCCGACACTCTTGTCAATTACATTTTTTAATTTTCGAGGAAAGTCATCAAATGTTCTACATTCAAATCCAGCAAAGAAGTTTGGTACAAAAGTATTTCTCGATTGCTCAAGATTAAAAAATACAAATGTTGGTTCTGTAGATACTGGAATTCCAAGTGAGTTAAATTCACTTCTCATATATCTCCAATCTTCATCTGGTATCACTTTATCTTCAAAAATTAGTGGTGTAAAAATGTGAAAGTTCATTCCACTAAATGATGAAATCTGA
>JACZTA010000318.1:0-1452 GCA_022573915.1 Bacteroidota bacterium
GAGGGCTTGGCTTACGCTTTAAATCAGATTTAATTTTTTGCAAAATCATAATAGAAAACAATCCATCTGAAATGATAAGGGAAATGACTCATCCACAGCGGCTGAATCTTTCAAATAAATAAGGGCCACTCTTTTACACCATTTAAGGCTTTCCAAATTGATTTTAACCTGGGCAAGCGACGCCATGTGGATTGCCCGACCACTAATTACCAGTGATCTACTGCCACTAAGTGTTGCACTGATTTTCGAAAGCCGGACAGACGATGGAATATGGGCTGATACATACTTAAGCAGTTCGGCCCAAGAAATTTGGTTATTTAAAAGCAACGCCGCCGTATCGCTAATGGATTCCTTGCCTTTTTGCAAAGCCCAAAGAGACTGCAACTTGCGGATTTCATTTATCATTTCAACCTGACGTACTTTCTGCCTTTTAACGCGTTCTTTTTGCACCAATGTAAAAGTCAAAGAAAACAGAAATATCCCTGTCATAATCATGACAAACCAGAAATAATTGAGTTCGAATTTCATCCAATCCGAAGATTCCGACTCCAGAAAATTGATATGTCTCATAGGGCTAACCCCAGGGCTACGCCGTAGCTCTGTTTTTTTTCTTCTATTTCTTTGCTAAGAAAATCAATGTATATCTCGTATGCTGCAAACCGGACAGGGGTTAACAGATCGCCGTCTTCCAGGCTCTTTTCAAAAATCCTATAGCTGCGGGCATCTGCCGTATCTATTTTTTCCAATATGTCATCTACAAAACCTTTTGGATTTAATGAAGCGACCAAAGTGCCCAATGTGCCTTGATCTTCGTGCAGAGCTTGAAGTGTAGCAAGATCGACATTAGCCAGTGTGGTCTGCATTTTACCTGATACCAGTGGGTTTTGTGGTAACGGATCAGTTGCCATTGGAACTTGTATACTCAAATACATCCACAACTCAGATAATGTCACTTCCATATTTTTATTCATATCGGCCAATCCTTGCAGGCCCCTGATGAGATGGTACGAGAAAATTCCACGACCTCCGCCCATAGAAGCACTCTCGAGCGAATATTCTCCGGGCTGGCAAGAGAGGATCTTAACTTCATTTTGCCATTGTTGTTGCAATACCTGGTTGGTTTGACTAGCTCCGGCTGCACCGCCGGCGAGTTTTCCCGAACGGCAAGCATCCACTATAAATGTCACCTGCACATCTTTTTTTGAAAGCGTTGTGAGGTAATCTTTCAGAATATAAACAGGAAATGCTCCTGCAAAATAGACCGCTTTCGGAGAGTTATAAGTTAGCAGGAAACCATTGTGGGCATCCGTCAATGTCTCCACATCACCATGACCGGAGAAATATATAATGACCTGATCTCCTTCGACAGATTCGTCTTTTAACCACTCAAAAGCAGAAACCATATTACCAATATTGGCTTGCTTGTTTAGAAGTAACTGTATGTTAGGTGAA
>JACZTA010000318.1:1486-3061 GCA_022573915.1 Bacteroidota bacterium
GGGATCAATGTACTGTTAGTTTGATATACCAATTACTACGGCCCTGGTGACACCTGTTTGCTCATCAGTATCTAAGGGTACCTCTGTTGCGCCCTTCATCTGCTGACCTGTGTTTTGTGCCTGGATTGGCGAGCTTACCATTACCGCAATTGCGACTAAGCACCATATTATACTCATTTTCTTCCTGCGATTATTCATCTTATCTCTCCTTTAATCTCCCATAGTTTTTACCTGTAAATGGTATACCGACCAGTTAGCGGGTGTGAACACCGATCTGGTTTTAGTATTTCCGTTCAAGATATACATCAATTCCTGATAGTTTGCTTCGCCTTTGGTATTTTGATACACAGCATCACTATTCATCATTTCGAAAAAGGTGATCGGTTCATCTGTAGTAAGCATCACATAAGTATCAATACCATAAGGTTCTCCAACTCTCAGTCCTTTCTTTTTGCTTAGGATGGTTATATCTTCCACCTCACCATTCTGCATGATGGGTAGTTTATTTCCCACATTTTCAGAGCTTTCAGGGAACCTCACTTTGATACTACCGTCGTTATATATGGAAATTACATAAATATACCGGGATTTCTGATCCCAACTCTCCAGGTTCTCCTTGTCTGTTTCCAATGCCAGCACCAGCAGGTCGTCACCGTAAACTGTGTCTCCCAAGTGATAGTACGCTTCTGTTTTATGGTTTTTTAGTACCAAATGAAACGGAAATCTGCCTTCATCTATAGGGTTATGCATGTTGAGCCAAACCTTGATCTTTGCAATTTTTTCCGCATAATCCAACAGGGTGTTGGTAGCGACTGCGCTGTTTTCGTTGTTCACGTTCACAAAATCTGTTCGAAGTGGCATCGTGCTGAGATAAAGATCGTCTTCCCTGGATACTTTTGGCCAATAAAAGGCATAACGTGCCTGACCATCTTCAGCTGTACCCACCAGATGATATCGCGCCAGATTTGGGTCATCTGTCAATTCAACCGAGTTGCTCTTGCTTATTTTACTTATCAACTCGTTATAAAAGGATTTAGAAGGAGGTAAATAGGCAAATATCTTGGCTCCTCCCTGAACATTATTTCTTAGATATTCCGCTGTGACATCACCGTTTATTAATAACAGTTGTCCATCGGGGGTTGATATTACCCAGTTTTCCTTGTCGTAAAAAATGATGTACTCGGGTGTTTCCTCTGAAGGATCCCGTACCCATGCAAATCTATCGTCTTGCATGAGTTGATTAAATTGACTAACAATCTGAGTAATCGCTGTAGCATCCAGATCAGATGAAGGAAGGTAAACCTTTAACGAACTCCCTTTCGGGGACACCCAATTGATTATTTCAAACAGATCTCCAACCGATACTGTACTTAAATCACCTCGTTCAATTTTTGCAATACAGCGGTTCAAACCATTCATTTTAAATACGCGTACTGTAAGTGTGTCATCAATTCTTCTTAACAAGCTTCCGGAATCCAGGCCTAAAGCATAACCACCTTGTAAAATGATGAAACTGCTGCCTGCGTACAAGGCTGCCACCGATGCCTTTCCTGAAAGATCACTCACATCTGTTCC
>JACZTA010000108.1 GCA_022573915.1 Bacteroidota bacterium
CCCATCCTTTTTCTACTGCATCCACCACATATTTTGAATCGGAATAGATGGTCACCTTTGTCCCTTCCTCTTTCAGAGCTTCCAAACCGGCTATCGCAGCAAGTAATTCCATTCGGTTATTGGTGGTTTTTCGATATCCTTCAGACAATTCCTTTCGTAATTCTCCGGTTTTAAGCACGACACCATACCCACCCGGGCCCGGATTACCCAATGACGACCCATCCGTATATATTGTTACCTCCAAATCTTCTGGATTAAATTGAAGCACAAGTTATCAAATTGCTATCTAACCCAAATGTACCGGCTTCTATAAATTTAATCCCAATTGCCTTAAGCTCAATGTAACTGTTGGTTATTTGAACATAATGTAGTAATTTAGCGCACTTTTTCGGCACAGGTAAATAGGCTACAGCCGGGAAAATTAAAGGTAAATTGAGAAAAGATCATAATGAACACATTAAGTTATAAAACACTAAGTGCCAAACCTGCTGACATTGTAAGGAAGTGGTATTTGGTGAATGCGGAAGACGTTGTGCTGGGACGAATGGCAACAACCGTGGCTAATATTCTCAGAGGTAAGAATAAACCAAACTTCACACCCCATGTAAACACGGGAGATTGTGTTGTAATTATTAATGCTGAGAAAGTCAAGCTAACCGGGAAGAAATGGGAGGATAAGAAATACTTGTCTTATTCGGGTTATCCGGGTGGACTTAAAAAGATCAGCGCAGAACATTTAAGAGAAAAAAAACCTATTTCAATCGTTGAAAAGGCGATTAAAGGAATGCTTCCCAAAAATAAGCTCAGTAATGAGATTTACAGGAACCTCTACGTTTACGCCGGGAGCGAACATAACCACCAAGGTCAAAAACCAACGGAAATCAAAATTTAATCGATGGACAAAATCCAAACAGTAGGCAGAAGAAAAGAAGCCGTCGCCCGATTATTCATGAGTAAAGGATCAGGCAAAATAATCATCAATAAGAAAGAGTACAAAAAATATTTTCCCCAACGATATATGCAAATGAATGTCGAAGCACCGCTTGAGGTGATCGATAAGATGAAGCATTTCGATATCACCATTAATATATCAGGTGGAGGCGTCAAGGGCCAGTCTGAAGCCATCCAATTAAGCATTGCACGTGCTCTGATTAAGGAAGATCCCGAATTCCGACCCGCTCTCAAAGCAGAATTATTGCTCCGACGTGATTCCAGGGTGGTAGAAAGAAAGAAATTTGGCCATAAAAAGGCCAGGAAAGTTGGACAATTCAGTAAACGTTAAACTAATATCAACCAGGTAAAATACCTATTCAGCATTTAATATGGAGAAAATTACGCATAAAGAATTACTCGACGCAGGTGTTCATTTTGGACATCTAAAAAGAAAATGGAACCCTAAAATGGCTCCCTATATTTTTATGGAGCACAAGGGAATTCATATTACGGATCTTAATAAGACCATTGAAAAATTAGGGGAAGCTGCTCAGGCATTGCGTCAGATTGCAAGCACGGGAAAAAAGATCTTATTTGTTGCCACAAAAAAGCAAGCTAGAGCTTATGTAGAAGAATGTGCCAAACGAGTAAATATGCCGTACGTTACAGAAAGGTGGCTCGGCGGTATGCTGACCAACTTCTCCACCATCAGAAAATCTGTTAAGAAACTGGAAAACCACATCAAATTGATGAGTGATGTGAGTTTCGAGGATATCACCAAGAAGGAAAGATTGAGGATCTCAAGAGAAAGAGAAAAATTGGAAAGAGCTTTGGGTGGAATTGCTCAATTAAATCGTCTTCCCGCAGCCTTGTATATCGTGGATATAACCAAAGAACATATCGCATTGGCCGAAGCACTCAAGCTGAATATCAACACTTTTGCCATCGTTGATACAAACGCAGATCCAACTGTCATCGATTACCCCATCCCGGCAAATGACGATGCTGCAAAGTCAGTAGCCATCATTACGGAATATATTACAAAGGCGATCGAAATAGGATTGAATGAGAGAAAAGCAGCAAAGGAAGAAGAGGATGCACTAAATGAAGCTAGGGAAGCCAAGATTAAAGAGGAGGGTGAAATAGTCGATAGCAAAACTGACAAGAAGGAAGAGAAAAGCGAAACAAAAGAGAAAGAACACAAGACCACGAAAAAAATAATTCTTAAAAAGAAGGTAGCGTCATCTGATAAACCACCTTCAGATAATCCTAAAGTCTCGGACAAACCGAAAACTGAAACGGCGGCCTCAGCTAAAAACGGATAAGAAAGAAAATCATGGGAATAACAGCAGCCGAAGTAAACAAACTGCGCATGCAGACAGGTGCAGGAATGATGGATTGCAAAAATGCTTTGGTGGAAGCAGATGGCGATTTTGAAAAAGCTATTGACCTATTGAGAAAAAAAGGTCAGAAAGTATCGGAAATGAGAGCAGGAAAAGATGCCAACGAAGGAATTATTGTGGCTAAGGTATCCGAGAACAAAAAGATGGGCATCATCATTAAAATAAATTGCGAAACAGATTTTGTGGCTGAGAACGAAGAGTTTAAACAATTTGTAGAATCTATTGCGGTAACAGCACTGGAGAATAAACCGGCTACCATTGAAGAATTGCAGAACCTCACTCTCTCAACCAATTCACATACAGTTTCAGAAGAAATTTCAAACCAGGTGGGTAGGATTGGGGAGAAGATTGAACTCAGTGAGTATGGCTTCGTCGATTCAGAAGCGGTGATTGCTTATAATCATGCGGGAAACCGAATAGGAGTCCTCGTTGGTTTGAATGCGGAGGTTTCGGGAGAATCTGAAACTGTGGCTAAGGATGTAGCTATGCAGATCGCAGCGATGAAACCTATGGCAATTGACAAAGATGGTATTGATCAAGCTGTAATCGACAGGGAGATGCAAGTTGCTAAAGAACAAGCGCGTGAACAAGGTAAACCGGAAGAAATTATTGAAAAGATTGCCATTGGTAAACTGAATAAGTTTTACAGTGAAAGAACCTTGCTGAATCAGGTATATGTCAAGGACTCAAGCAAATCTATCAGGAATATACTTGAAGAGGTTGATAAGGACCTCACAGTTACCTCATTTAAGAGGGTTTCACTTTAACAAATAAAAAAAGAGAGAATTTTAGTTCTCTCTTTTTTTTTATACCTTAGATTCTATGAAATACAAACGAATTGTTCTAAAGCTCAGTGGGGAATCACTGATGGGGAAAAAACAATTTGGTATTGATTCGGCCAGGATAGAGCAGTATACCGAAGAGATTGCTGAACTGGTAGAAAATAATATCGAGTTGGCGATTGTCATTGGAGGAGGAAATATTTACAGGGGATTGGATGCCAGCGAATCAGGGATCGAAAGGGTGCAAGGCGATTATATGGGAATGCTGTCAACCGTGATAAATGGCCTTGCATTGCAAAGCATCCTGGAAAAATCCGGAATAGATACCCGGTTGTTATCTTCGATAAAAATGGAACAGATCTGCGAGGTGTTCATTCGAAGAAGGGCCATCAGGCATCTTGAAAGAGGAAGGGTGGTCATTTTCGCTGCCGGTACAGGTAACCCTTTTTTCACTACGGATACAGCTGCTTCATTAAAAGCGATTGAGATAGGCGCTGAAATTATTTTAAAAGGTACACGGGTAGATGGTGTATACTCCGCCGACCCTGAAAAGGATCCTTCTGCGGTTCGTTATGATAAATTAACCTTTGATGAAGCATATAAGAATGGATTGAACATAATGGATATGACAGCCTTTACACTTTGTCAGGAAAACGATATCCCTATTATTGTTTTTGACATAAACAAGAAAGGTAACATATTAAAAGTACTAAAAGGAGAACAGGTAGGTACTTTAGTATCGAGTAGTTAGCCGTAGTTCTTCTAATAAATTTTGAATCATGAGCGAAGAAGTAAAAAATTTACTCACCGATGCCAGAGAATCCATGAATAAAACTCTGCATCATCTCGAAACGGAATTGGGAAAGGTGAGAGCCGGACATGCCTCAGTGCATATGATAGATGATATTATCGTTGACTATTATGGTACAAACACACCCATTACACAGGTTGCCAATGTGAACACGATGGATGCAAAAACATTGATGATTTCACCCTGGGAAAAGAATATGCTCGAACCGATTGAAAAAGCCATCATCGCGGCTAATATTGGTATTAATCCACAAAACGATGGTAATGTCATTCGACTGGTTGTCCCTACCCTAACTGAAGAAAGAAGGCTGGAACTGGTTAAGCAAGTGAAACATCTGGGAGAGGAGAGCAAAGTCTCCATTCGCAACGTCAGAAGAGATGCTAACGACCTTGTCAAAGGGCTGCAGAATGATGGGTTGTCAGAAGATCTTGCCAAGGATGCCGAGGGTGATAATCAAAAACTAACCGACGAATTCAGTAGCTTGATAGAAAAGCATCTTGAAGCAAAAGAAAAAGAGATCATGACAATTTGATCTTAATATCTGAAACGCACAGGATTTTAAATCATTTTTGTACTTTTCTGAATTTAAAGTCTAAACTTCTTCTTTGATGAGTGAAGGTAAAATGGTCATATTCTCCGGACCTTCCGGTGCCGGAAAAACTACAATCGTCCAACAGATTGTAAAGAATCACGACGAACTGCGATTCTCAATATCTGCTTGTACAAGGGTAAAGCGTGAAAATGAAGTTGAGGGCGAACACTATATCTTCATGACCATTGAAGACTTCCATCATAAGGTTGAAGAAAACGCCTTCATGGAATGGGAGAAAGTATATGAAGGACACTTTTATGGCACACTTAAATCAGAGGTTGAAAAGATATGGGATGAAGGTCATCATCCGATCTTCGATATTGATGTTCAGGGAGCCATCAACCTAAAAAAATCAAATCCGGATAAAGCAATGTCAATATTCATCAAACCTCCTTCGGAAGAATTGTTGGCAAAGAGACTGGAACACCGACTTACCGAATCGGTCGAATCACTTGAGATGCGGTTGAAGAAAGCTAAGAATGAATTAAAGTTTGAAGGTGAATTTGATCATGTTATCATCAATGTTGATCTCACACATTCTGTGAATGAAGCCGAAAAGTTGGTTAGAAGCTTTCTCAACAACTAATTTGATTAATGTAACTAAAGTAAATACTTTTACATACCAGGGAGTTTCTAAAATCCATAATTATCTTATCCTCAAAAACCGTACACATGCAAAATTTAAAAGTGCCAGTAGTAATTACAATTTTAGTATTCTGCAGTCTTGTAGCATTTGGACAAGCAGGAACACTAATATGAAACAAACCTGTTTCACAGTTGCCTATCACCGGTGCCACCTGGAGTTCTCCCTTTATTATGAACGATTTAATATTCTGGCAATGCCAGGCCGGTGGACTGGTATGCATGAATGCGCAAACCGGAGCGACGGTCTGGGCTGATTCAACAAACTTTGGGGCCACGTTTAATAATAACATGACCGGACATGAAGGTAAAATATTCCTGGAAAGCGCCGGCAAACTGGTATGTGTAAGTGCGGGTTCAGGAATTATTTTATGGACCAAAACCAGCATCAACCCACTTGACGGGGTTTCTATGCCAATTATTGGAAATGGAATAATTGTTGCTACAACCAATACACTTTATAAATTAAACACCACCAATGGCTCTGAAATTTGGAGTAGCACAATTGCACCATTATCGTTATTGCTCATTCCGGATGGTTCGAAGCTCCTGGTAGCAACCAAAAATCCGGCGGCGGTGTATGCTTATGATCCCAACCTGGGAAATGTTATAAACGCTCTGCAATTATCGGACGCTGCGAGCATTCCGGGGAACATGGCATTTGCAAATAATACGCTGATAGTTAGTACCCTGTTCAACTTTGCCGACTCTTCGCAGAAATACTATTGTGTCAATTATACACTACAAACGGAATCATGGGTTAAGAAAAATTATGGATATAGTGGGGTGGAAAGTACCTCCTATGCACCTCCCGTATTATTCGATACGCTTGTAATAATGTCGTCAAGAAATGCACCGGGAACAAACGAACAACAAGTCAGGGCATTAGGTCTTAGTACCGGCAATATAGTATGGACGAAGGCTGCAAGATATCCCTCTGCAGGTGTTACACCTATTTCCCCGGCGCTTGACGGAAAGGTTTTTTATGAAAACGATGGTGCTGATTCGACCGTTGCAACCGGTTTTGTTTGCGCAAATGTACACACCGGAAATATGATTTGGGTGGGAGATCCATCGCCGGCCAGTTCAACAACAACCTGGGGAAGTTTACTTGTTTATGATAATAAACTGTATGCTGCTTCAGATAAGGCAGGTTTATATTGTTTCGATGCGGGAACTATTTCCGGAAAATGGCATATGTACGGAGCAAATATTTATGGCACGAACTCGTATGATCCTGCTTTGATTCCGGCTGCAATAAATGACCCTGATCTCAGTGAACTAAGGTTAAGTACATATAGCTATCCGAATCCCTTCAGCGGAAGTACCACGATCAGTTATCACTTAAAGGAAAATTCAACTGTGATCATAGAAATATTCAATGCGCAAGGAATAAAAGTAGATCAACTCATCAATACGCATCAGACTGTGGGTGAACATAAATTAGAATGGAAAGCCGGAAAGAAAGCTCCCGGATTATATTATTACACCATTTCCACAGAAGAGGAAAGTGCTGCTATTACGGTTGGTAAAATGATCTTAGTCGAATAAAAGGTATTAAACCCCGGAGCAAGCTCTGGACTCATATTTCCGCACAAGCTGCGGGGAATTAAACCATAGCCTTCTCGTCCGCCGAATCCGCCAGCCGGCGGAGAAGGCGGAACGCGGAGGCGGAACGCGGAGGCGGAACGCGGAGGCGGAACGCGAAGGCGGAATTAAATCAGAAGCTTTAATCTTTTACTCATCCAGCAGTTCGTCCACGAAGGTTATGAATTCCCGTTTAAAATCCTTGAAAAGTTGACCGGTAGCCGGTCCATCGAAGCCCGTATGTATTCTTCTCACCTTTCCTTTTTTATCAATAAAAATAGTGGTTGGATAAGAAAGTACGTGATTTAACATTGGTAACTTTGTTGCCGCTTCAGATTTACTGTTAGAACCTGCCAGAAGTATATCATAACGAATATCAAAAGATTCGATGAGTCGTTCTAAGTTATATTTTGCATTTTCAAATACGATAGCTTTTTCAAATGCCAGGGCAATGATATTTAAGTCTTCACCGCCCAGCTCATTATAGTAATTCGATAAAAACTTTGTTTCGTCCATACAATTTGGGCACCAAGAACCCATTATTTGAATGATCGCAACCTTATTCTTGTACTTTTCATCCGAGAAAGAAACTATGTTTTCATTTAGATCAGGAAAACTAAAATCAAACTTATCATAGCCCTCCCTCAGATAAGTAAGTGTATCCGGATCAGGAAGTTCAAATGAATCGTTTCGCACAGCCAGCCAATCCTCATGCCAATGTTTCCCCGACCAAAAGTCTCCTATGATCGTGCCATCATCCAGGATCTTTGCTTTGAACAGAAATGCGTGCGCTCCATCAAAGCAAGAGAGGTAGAGGTTATTGGCTTGCACCTCCCCTGCCAGAAACCGGTAATCGCCTGTAGGCGTTCTAAACGTACCCGTCAAACGATTATTTTCTTGAGAGAAAATGCCAATCGCATCAGAACTGTCTTGGTTACTAAAACTAAAAGTCACTTTCCAATTTCCTGTAACATCTGCTAAAACAGTATCCGTTCCTTGGGTAAACCTGTAACTCACGTTGCGTTTAGCGGTAAAAGGAATCTTATAATTACCTGGCCTGGCGTGATCAAACCAAAATCCATGTAAAGCGTCAGAATCGATCTTTAACCTGAACTCAGAATCAAAAACCGGCATCTGAATGAATATGCTATCCCCCGCTATCTCAATTTCCTTAATCTCTATTCGTTCTTCCCCATTCATAATGGTCATCAAATCAAAAACATCATTATTTTCGCTGAAGCTAAAATTAAACGGGAGCTCACCACCGGGTGTCTCCAGGACACCACGCCACATACCGCCTATTTGATAGTGTGAAGTTTCGTCTGACTTATTTTTACACGCAGCGATGCAAAGAAAGATCGCAAATACAATAAGATTATTTATTCTCATCTGATTCTGAAAACCATTTAGAATACTCAATATAGTTATTAGCAATACGTTCTATTAATGTTTGAAACTGTTCCTCACTGATTTCTTTTACCTTCTTAGCTGGCACTCCTGCGTAAATACTCCCCGACTCAACCACAGTATCCTCCAATACCACTGCACCTGCAGCAATCAATGAATTAGTTTCAACGATTGCGTTGTCCATGACAATTGAACCCATGCCAACGAGCACATTATCATTCAAGGTACAACCATGCACTATGGCATTATGGCCTATCGAAACATTGTTTCCTATTTCGGTCTTGGTCTTTTCAAAAGTACAATGTATCACTGCACCATCCTGTATATTCACCTTGTTACCGATTCTGATCGAATTCACATCACCCCTTACCACGGCATTGAACCAAACCGAGCAATCGTCCCCCATTTCCACATCTCCTATGATGGTTGCATTATCTGCAATATAGCAGTTAAGACCAAATTTAGGAGTAAATCCTCGCACCGATTTTATGATAGACATGACTGAATTTTAACCTTTTGGCGAATTTAAAAGAAAAAACTTTAATGGTGATTCATACGTTTAATAATGGTAAATTCGTTCTTAGAGGTGGTAAATTTAACAGAACGATATTTTAATCAAGTCATGATACCCGGGATCAATCAATCATACACATTTTCGCTACTCTTCACTATACTTTTAGTGCTGCCGGTGTTTTCTTCGATCGGGCAGGTCACGATATTATATGAGGATTTTGAATCGGGAACGGGGGTTTTCACCTCAACCGGAAGCTCTACCTGGCAGGCCAATATGAGCCTAAAGTATGCCGGAACGCAATCTCTGCATCTCGCCTACGGCAACTCAGAGGTAAACAGACTCACAAACACCTTCAATATGGATCTCTCCAATTATACAACAGTGCAGTTGGAATTTTGGCATATTGCTAAAATAGAGATAGGAGATACTGCCATTGTTGAACTGACAAACGACAACGGACAAACCTGGACCACTCTTGACAATAGCCAATATACCGGAGCCGGATACCTGCTCTGGAATGATCAATTTTTTGATGGAAGTTACGCAACCTGGGATCCGGGTAATTTCAGTACGCCCACTAACTCATGGTGGAAAAGAGAAACCTATGATCTCTCTTCTTTCACAGGGCCATTATATAAGCAGGTCAAAATAAGGTTAACCTTAAGGTCCGACGCATCATTGAATAAATATGGTTGGTTGATGGATGAATTAAAGGTCATTGGTTTAACCACCGGAGAGATCGACCCGCCGGTTATACAACATACACCTCAGGATGATACAGGTTCACCATGGCCAATAGAAATTGTTGCCTCCATCACGGATGCCACCGGTATTGATTCAGCGCAAATATTTTATCGTGTCAACGGCGGAAGCTGGAATGGTCCGAACGACATGATGAAAGTCGCAACCAACACTTATAATTTTTACCTGCCCGGACAAAATCAGGGCACCACAGTGGATTATTATATAAAAGCGATCGATCAAACGACTTTGGCAAACACAGGCTACCATCCCAGCGGTCAGGCTGTAAATTATCACAGCTACGAAGTCAAAAATGCCATTTATACCTTCCCCTATTACGAAGATTTTGAAACTTCCTCAGCCAATGCCTGGACACACGTAGACGATCTCACCGTGGGTAACACGGGTGTGCTTCCACACGATGACTGGGAATTGGGATATCCAAATAAAAACTGGCTGAATGAACCACACACAGGAAATTTGGCATATGTTACAAAAATAAACGGTTATTATTCGGGGAACAGCCGCTCCTCACTGCTTACACCTTTGTTCGATCTTTCTGTAGTGTCCAATCCATTGCTCTCATTTTATCACAAGTACCAAACGGATTTTGGTGATGGTTGCAGAATCGATTATACATTGGATGATGGTTATACATGGAATGTGCTGGGTAAAGTAGGTGATTCGAATTCAAATTATTGGTATACCAATCTTTCTATAACAAGCGCCAGCACTCCATTGTCAAGGCCCGGTTGGTCAGGATCCGGTTCTATTTCGTGGACCCAATCCGAATATGATCTTTCCGGTTTTGTTGGTTCAGGTGTTTTTATCCGGTTCCGTTTTATTTTTACTTCCACATTCGGTGGCGCGGAAGAGGGTTGGGTGATTGATGATTTCTCGATAGACGGAGTCACAAGCATAGATGATGTGGATCCACCGTTTACCGAATTAGGTAATATATACCCTTCTCCGGCAGACCGGATGATTTTCATACCCATATCACTAGAACATCATTCAGAAGTGCAGTTATACATCTACAATAGTCTGGGACAGAAAGTACAGTCTTTCGTTTATGCTAATCTTCATAATGTCTCCGATACGCGAAAAATAAATGTCGCATTGTTACCGGCTGGTAATTATTACCTGGAAATGATTACAAAAAACGGAATCAGCAAGACCCGTTTCGCGGTACTCCACTAATCAGGTTCCAATTCCTTTATTTTGTTTTCGTATTTTTGACGGCTTTGTAAGTTCAAATTTTATAGGATTCGTGAAAATAATATGTGCAGGTGAGGAGCAGAGGATCTTCGAGTTGAATCAATGGCTCGACACGGAGGAAGATATTATATTCTATGATTCAGCTACAAAAATGCTTGAAAATGCATCTGTTTTAGACGATGCAGATGTTATTTTTGATCTGAATTTCGACGATCATCCTGAATTAATTGAACATTTTGCCGGATTAGAGAATAAGATCGTTTTCTTAAGCGCAATTAAACTTCAGTTATCAGCGGTAACTGAAAAATACAAGTCACCTGTTAAGTCGATGATAGTCGGCATGAATGCCTGTCCCACTTTTATAAACAGGCCTGTTGCAGAATTGACTTTACTGAATCAGGCAGATGAGAAAAAATTGGAAGAGATTGCCAAGCAATTGGGTATCAGCTATACGCTTGTAAACGACCGGGTTGGAATGGTCTCAGCCAGGATTCTGTTTATGATCATCAATGAGGCTTATTACACGTTAGAGGAAGGCACGGCGAGTAAGGAGGATATTAATCTTGCTATGAAACTAGGTACCAACTATCCATACGGGCCATTTGAATGGGCAAGCAGGATTGGTATCAAAGACATTTACGAGACCTTAAAGGCAGTTCATGAAGATACCGGAAATGAGCGGTATGAGATCTGTCCGATGTTAGAAGTAAAATACCAAGAGGGCGAGAACTAATCAACTATCAGTTTTCCGTTATAAACAATATTCTCACCTGTGCTGAGTATATAAAAATACATCCCGGATCGCATTTCCCCTCGCCATAACTCGATCTCAACTTGCTGATCAGTTTTTTGCCTGACGCTAAAGTCAGTCGGGATCTGTTTGCCCAGAATATCATACACAACCAACGATAGATCCTTTTCACCAACATGATAGAACTGTGAATTTTTTATGACGATGGTCGTGGATACTCCGAATGGGTTCGGAAATACACTTATATTCATTGCAACTCCGGGATTATCTTCAATGGATAAAACATCAATATGATTGCATGAGTCTGCTGCCCCGGTTTCGTAAACGTTAAATGCACTGTCTTGATAACATCTCAACGGACCGTATTCATCATGAAATGTAACACCACAATACGTATATGGATGAGGAAAGAGATACGAGGTGCATCCTATTCTCTCGATTATACGAACAACAAATGACCAATGCGAACTATCTTTCTGACTAGTATACAAAACTTTTAAAGTGTCGCCATTAATAACTGTCGTACTCACACTGTCAACCTGGACTTTCCCAGTAGAGTCGCAGGCATAATAGTATTCTCTTGCCGCAACCTCCCACCAGTCACCAACCTGTGCATTGAAATCGTAGAGCATATAGAAGTTCCCAAATTCATAATTATATACCCGGTTGCTATCAGTATATACATATTCATACCAGGTCGGAATCGTATCCATCCC
>JACZTA010000109.1 GCA_022573915.1 Bacteroidota bacterium
CTTGCCCTCCGGGAATGAGACCTGAGGATGCTTACCTTTTAGTTTTCATGATGCGAGAGAATCTTTTCAAAAACCTTGTCTCTTCCTTCAACGTAATCCTTATATGAATTTTCCACCGGGATATCGACAGCTAAATAATTCGCGTGGCCAAGCTCTGGGAACCTAGTGTAGAATTCAACAGAATATTCTACTTTAATATTCGAGTTGGGTAATTGAAGTTTTTCTATTTCACTATAAAAGTTCGGCTTGCCTCGTGAAGGCTCGCCGACAATTATGGCTTCTGTATTTTTTTTCAAATCAATTGCCGCCTTTGTTCCAGCAGAAAACGTACGACGGCCTGTAATCACAAAAAGCTTTCCTTTTAAGTTTATCGAAGAGCGTTCGCTGATTCCTTCTATGAGAGGCCGGTTGAGCTTCATATTACCACCACTGTTATTCCGTAAATCGAAGATGAAGCGGTAAATTGTATTATTATCTACAAAATTAAAAACTTCTTTAGCAAACTCTTTAATAGAGGGCTTGCCATTCTGATTTTGGCAACGATTGTAATTCAAATAGAGAGTCTTTGTGTCCTCAAGGAATGTGAACCAGTAGTTATTTCCCTGATTTTGGAGAAAGAGAGGTTTTTTGTTACCAGATAGCGCTAAGGCAGTTTGCCAATCCTGAGTTTGACCACTCTCAAATGCTTTTACTTTAATAGTGTCGATTTCCCCACTTGTTGCTTCCACCACGAAGTTCGCATATTCCATATTCTCAGTGAGCTTCAGGGCATGAAGAATTTTTGGTACAGCAAGATAGCGCGGACCCGAATGGAGATACTCCATGTCGTTGTCATGAGAGATAAGCGCTTTTACTGCTTCGAAGGATTCTTCGACCGAAGATTTTCCAATCTTCAGGACGCGACTTCCTATCGTACTTTTATAGCTTTCTGTTGCTGCAATAATGTAGAGGCTGTCTCCAAAATAGTAAAAGTACAATGGAATTCTTTCAAATTGTGTAGCTGATTGAATAAGGGATAATTCCGTATGTCCGTCTCCAATCATTGCAACAATTCGTGCAAATTCAACGGTGATTTCGTGATTTGATAACGTGGGGATATTTTGTTTAAGATTTTCAATAGCCCGTTGGAATTTTTCCGCACTAACTTGATGATATAGATTCTTATGTCGTTTTGGCAACTCTTTGGCGAGGTAGTCTAAATCTTCTTGCCATTTTTCACTGTCCATATCTTGAATTGATTGTTCGGCACAACCAATGGAGATAATCAAATAAGAAACTACTATTAGAAAACGTATCATTTATGACTCCCCAAAAAAAAAGTATTTGATATTAGTTTAATTAATTACGTATCTGGAGTTTGAAATGTTTCACTCTTTATTACTAATAGGGTTAGGGCCTGATATTACTGAAATATTTCGATCTTACCCACCAAATTCATAGCAAATTTTAAGTTGAGCATCTAGCGAATATATAAATATTAAAAGCACAGATTTTGATAGACGTTTAGGCTTAGAGGGTATAGTTATTAAATCTTCCTAATTATTGTATAGTGGAATTAAGTATGAAAGTTACTCGAACGGATGAAATCCCGCAAGATAAATGATTACGATTTTAATCCTTATTAAGAGTTTTGACATACGTTTTTGGGACACAAAAAATGTGTATCATAAACGGCCCAAAATCAAAGTCCCAAGATTATAGCATTTAACGAGTTTTGGCACTGCGAAATTGTGTGTCATAACTGACGTTTACATGTGTGGCGCCTCGCGGAATCGAACCACGGACACATGGATTTTCAGTACTATGTTGTATACTATGTATCAGGCACTTACGGGGATCAGTGACCAAATAGAGACCATTTCAGTGTCCCAATTTGTCCCGGTTTGTCCCGTAATGCCGATTTGGCTACTTCAACTAATCCTATAATTATTCCACCAACAACCTCCGTAATACTGAAATTCAAAAATTCTTGTGATGTTCTGATTCTGCCTGCTCGATCGTGTTTCGGACGAGCGCGGCGTAATGATAGACCGCGTGGACAAACTTGCTGTAGGGTATCGTGAGAAACAGACCCAACACCACACCGAGATGGACGGCAAGCAGCGTTCCCATAGCCGACGTCTCGCGCAGCGCCAACAACAACAAACCTGTGAGGCTCGTCAAGAAAAGCAGCACCAGAAACGCGACATCAATGCCCAGCAAGCGCCGGTTGGCCGGCTCCGGATCGCTCTGCCTCTTAAGCAGAAGCAACCCTCCCGTCCCTATCAGCAGGCCGAAACCGCCGACGCTACCCAGCATAACAGGCCAGCTCCAAAACGGGTAAGGCGCGTCCCAGTGCAAGACATTGTCATAAATGGCGGCAGCGGTGGTCGAGGCAAAACATAGCAAGAAACCGTAAAATGTAAGATGGTGGAACCACCGCCTGGCGTGGGAGAACTGTTCGTCTGGATAGTTACACCCGTGGCCGCCGCCCTTTAGGTATCTGAGCCTAAACGCATCCCAAGTCGCATGTACCATCACCCGCAGGTCCAATAGTTCGTTCAACTTCCCACCCATGTCGCGCCAGAAACGAACAAACCCTACAAGGAGAGCCGCAAGGACAAACAGGCAAATGACTGATGCCGGCACGACCATGAACAAGTATGGTATTACATCATAGAAGGCACCCTTTCCCGTGTAAGTTGAGAACACCACCGAGGTTCCCTGGAAAAGCGTAAGTAATAAAACAATCGCCACGCTTAACACCGTAATCAGTGCAACCAACAATCCGTTTCGCTGGAACATACCCGCCAGGAAGCCAGGCCAAGCAAATGACTGGTACGTGTCTACCCTGAGCTCTTGGAATGTTTTTGGAACATTCACTGCGAACTTGTGAGGCGGAGCGTACTGACAGGCGTAGTAGCACCCGCGGCAATTGTGGCAAAGGTTAGTCAGGTAGATCAGATCCTGGTAGGAGAAGTTTCTCCGTCGCTCCATCGCCGGGAAGACCGCACAGAATCCCTCGCAGTAGCGGCAGGCGTTGCAGATTACCATCACACGTTCGGTTTCTTTCAGGGCCTCATTTGATGGCATAATGCGCTGCCTCCCTTCCGGCAATTCGGCCAAAAACCGTGCCTATCGTCATCCCAAATCCGGCTATGTAGCCCTGGCCCAGGATATTGCCAGACATAATCTCGCCTGCCGCAAAGATGTTCGTCGACGGTTGGTTGTCCTGCATAAGCACTTGAGTCTGCTTATTAACGGTGACCGAGAGGTAGGTGAACGTGATTCCTGGCCGAAGTGGGTATCCGTAAAAGGGAGAACTATCCAGTGGAAGCGCCCAATGACTTTTTTGTGGCTCCAGACCCTCTGTCGTGCAGTCATCCAGGACCAGCGGGTCGAAAGTACCCGGCCGTACGCACTTGTTGAATTCGACCACAGTCTCTTCGAATGCGGATGGGTCGAGTCCCAACTTGGCTGCTAACTTTCGGATGGAATCTGCTTCGATTGGTGGAAAGGCGGGGGACACAAACTTGTCTATGGATTTGGAATCGATAATCGAGTAGGCGATCTGGTCTGGCTGCTCGGCGACAACTCTGCCCCAGATGGCGTAGCGTTTGGGCCAAATGTCTTCGCCTTCATCGTAGAAGCGTTGTGCGTTTTTGTTGACGACGATTCCCAAGGGAATGCTGTCAACCCGTGTAACAATCCCTCCATCGAACTTTGGCGCCCGGGCGTCGACGGCCACGGCATGGCACTGGCGTGGGTCGCCTACGGACTTTACCCCATTGTCGAGCAGCACCCGTAACATTCGGCCCTTGTTGTACGGGGTGCCACGGATAATAAAGTTGTCTGCGGCATCTCCCCAGTACTCCTTCAGCCAGGGGATATTCGCCTCGAATCCGCCCGAGGCCACGACGACAGCCTTAGCCCGAATCTCCTGGGGATCGTCGCCAGACAGGACGACCGCCGAAGAGAACTTGCCGTCGTCAATTTCGAGATCGCGAACCTCTGAGTCGTAAGCAATTTCAACCCCGAGCTGAAGAGCCGTGGCGTAGTAAGCGTTCATCAGGGCCTTTCCCCCGCCTAGGAAGAAGGCATTCGTTCTGGAGAGATGGAGGGTACCGCTGAGTGGCGGCTGAAACCGACAGCCGTGCTTCTCCATCCATTTTCCAAGATCCGCTGATTCGCGGATAGTGAAGCGGGCTAGCTGTTCGTTGGTCTCTCCACTTGTCACATGCAGCAGATCGTCACAAAATTCTTCTTCAAGGTAGGACCCTGTCAGATAATCATTCCCACGGTCGTGCAGGTAACGGATGTTGCGCACATGCCGGCTGTTGCCGCCCCGAGAATGTTTGGGGGCACTTTCAACCAAGAGCACTTTAGCACCAGCCCGTCCCGCAGTCATCGCAGCGCATAAGGCGGCATTCCCACCGCCTACGATCAGCACGTCGAATGACTGCGTTAGATCGATCATAGACCGGTTACCTGACTAAAGGTTTTAGACCTCATGCAGCATTCATTTGAACCCATTCTGTTCATGGAATTGAGTCGTAATTGCTGGCTATGATCATAATGAATCTTTTTGAATATCCCTGCGGATAGCCTGATGCTTATGCAATAAAACCACGCCTCGGTTGCATTGTACAAATTAGGTGATGAAAATGCTTTCAGGTACGAAAACAAAGCCATCCATTATCTTTCGCACTGTGCGAACAATGCCTGCCTTTACAACAGTGAAGCTTTCTCCTTCTCCGTCTGTTTCCAGGAATACTGCAATGCTGCCGGATGGGTGCTCTATCACTATTTCTTCTACCTTGTCACCCTTTACCATAGCTAAATCTGCCGCGACCGTGCCTTTTAGCTGAGATGCCGTCGAGATGCAAATCGCTCCACTTACGGCATGGGCACCATGGAGGGTGTGAGGGGTTAGGTATTGAGATTTTATGGCACCACCTGCACGAGCTTTTGAAAGAATGCCGACTTTCGGCAAAACACTTTGGCTAACATTGCCAAGTCCCATGCGTTTGCCTGCTTCCTGGCGCATGGCTTCAATTTTTATCATGAGATTGGTATGGTCTTTGAAATAATGGCTGTTCTCTGTGCCATCCAGACTCAGATGTTCTGCTTTAAGCAGCATCATGGGAGTTCCAGCATCAATGAGGGTGACCTCAATATCGTCTATAAATTCTCTTGTGCTTCCTGTTGGCAAAAGCTTTCCTGTTTTTCCACCCACCTGGTCAAAGAGATTCATCAACACGGGGGCTGCTGTTCCAGGCACACCGCTAATAGCGGTATCGCCATTGTATTCAACAATGCCATCGGGTGTTTGAACAACGGCTTCTATGACGGCTTTCGTATTGATGTTATAAATCATCACGGTGGTTTCAGGATGCCTCGCTTTTACCATGCCTCTTTCAATAGCAAATGGTCCTACTCCCGCCATCATATTACCACAAGGGGGCGAAGTATCAACTATGGGTTCTTTTATTGCTACCTGGGCAAACAGATAATCCACATCAATGTTTTTTCTTTCAGATGGTTGCACCATGACCACTTTGCTCGTGACGGTAGCTGTTCCACCCAACCCATCAATCTGACGTGCGTCTGGTGATCCCATCACTTTTATTAAAATTTTATCTCTTATTGCTGAATCTACGGGCAGATCACGCATATCAAAGAATGGACCCTTGGAAGTGCCGCCCCGCATGAACATACAAGATATTTTTTTTTGTGCCATATTTAAATATTTGCCAATACAACTATATGGTAAATAGACCCGATGGAAATTCCAGATTAAGGAAATATCCGAAAGCCATCATTAAGCCTACACCAGAAGCTGTTAATAGCGCTGTTTTCCACCAAGTAGTTTTTGCTTTTATCCTCAAAAACAAAATAAAAAATAATACTACTGATGGAACAAACCCAATGAGAACCGTCACAACATAAAGTCCAGTTAACCAGGCAATTGCCGCAAATGGTGGAGATTTGTATTCGCCTTCTTCTGCTAATTGTTCCGCATCAAAAATGGCTGCATTTCCATGTTTTCTTTTTATAAAAATCCAAATCAACCAAAGGGCAAAAGGCAATATAGTAAAAGCAATCGTCAATGGGAATATCCTTCCTAAAAAGGATTGTTTCAAACCATCATAAATTGATAGTACAAAGAATAATGAAATGAACGCTGCAAAAAATAATTGAGGTAATAGCGTTTTGTTCTTATCTCTTTTTTTCTCCATGAGCTCTGCGCTTTCGTCTACCACTCCGCCTCTTCTACTGAAATAGATCGAAATGAGAGATAGCAATAAAATAATAATCACTCCCGGTCTTAAAAACATGGACCAGCCATAAAACTGTACAGCCATATTGAGGTAGGATTCGGTTTGTGTGGCCAGTACAAAGCCAATCAGAAATGCCGGTCTCGACCATCCGAAACGTTTCATGAAAATACCTATCACACCAAAAATAAGCAGCATCCATAAGTCCATCATATCACGAGTCGCATCAAAAGCCGCCAAGCTGATAACCATGATCATGAAGGGGGCAAGCAAGCTAAATTTGATGGAGGTCAATTTGGATATAGGAGATGCAAGGAGTAAAGACAAGCCGGCTCCCACTACATTGGCGATTGCCAGCGACCAGATGATCATATAGGTTAAATTAATATTAGTCGTTACCATGGATGGACCTGCTTCGACGCCAATCAATACCATCCCTCCAAGGAACACAGCCATAGAGCCGGAGCCAGGAATACCAAATAGAAGCGTAGGTATCAGTGCGCCACCTTCTTTGGCATTGTTGGCAGATTCCGGTGCTATAACTCCACGTATATCCCCTTTGCCAAATTGGGATTTATCTTTTGAAGTTTGCACGACATGACCGTAGGCGATCCAGTCTACCACACTTCCCCCCATGCCGGGTATTGCTCCGACTATGGTACCAATACCAGCACAGCGAAAAGCCAGCCATTTATTTTTCCACATGTCTTTGACACCTATCAGCATGCCTCCACTGAGGGTAGATTTTTCAGCAATGGATTTTTCTTTTCGAAATAAATCGGAAATCTCCGGGAAAGCAAATATTGCTAAAGCGATGACCACCAAAGGCAATCCATCGTATAAGTAATCGATGCCAAAGACCATGCGGAATTCACCTGTAGCAGGTGCACTGCCAATAGACCCTATTATCAATCCGAATCCACAAGCAACTATTCCCTTTACAAGACTCTTTCCTGAGAGTGAACCGACCATAGACAGGCCAAAAACAGCCAGCATAAATAGCTCTGCCGAACCAAACATCAGGATAACGGGTCTCGCTATTTGAATAAAAAAGGTTAGTATGATCGCACCAAACAGTCCTCCAAATAGCGATGAAGAAAAAGCTGCCCCCAGCGCTCGTGAGGCTTCCCCTTTCTTAGCTAAGGCAAAACCATCCAGTACCGTTGCCTGACTCGAGCTGGAACCTGGTATGCCCATAAGGATGGAGGTAAAGGTAGCAGATGTGGGAATGACTGCAACCAATCCAATGAGCGTTGCTAATGCAGATACCTGATCCATCCCATATAAAAAAGGAAGTAAAAGTGATAATCCTGCAATACCACCTAATCCGGGAATTACACCAACGACTAGGCCCAATAACACCCCAATAACGAGGAACATCAAGTGTTCTGCTCTAAGTAAAATTACAAAAGCCTCTAGTACTGATTCTAACATAGCTACTTGATATTCAAATTATATTTTTCTCTTAACCAGTTCTTTATCCACTCTTTCTCCTGTGTGGATACGTTGGTAGCCATCTCATAAAGTTTCTTTGCTTTTTCACCAGTTACTTGTTCATACTCCCCTATAACTTTTCCTTTATTGGCAATGTATTTTGGATCTTTTTTCATTTTCTCAACGGCTTCCTGAAATTGCTTTATGATTTCATCAGGAGTCTCCTTCGGAACAACGACCAATTTCATGGCAGAAAACCCGGCGGAAGCAAAGGCAAGCCAGGCATCCCACTCGATACCGGAAGCTTTTTGACCATGAACCATTTCATAGACTTCACCAAAATGGGGTAAATCAGGAAAATTGGGGTCGCGAACCAGGTTTCCATTTTCGTCCAATATACCCCAACTGAAGAGGGGGATTGCCGAACCTTCGGCAACAAGTGGTAGTACATTTCTAATATAAGCAGATGAAGTTTGATAATCGATATTGACTTCGCCGCGCTCAAATGCCAGCCGACCGGCGCCCCGTCCAGTCATTCCAAAGACCGCCTTGACATCCAACCCCAACAGGTCAAATGAATATAACGGAATTAGGTCCAGTGAAGTCGGACCTTGACTCGCATAAATGAGCCGTTTATCTTTAATTTTTGAAATTTCAGAAGCGTCTTTTATTCCTAATTTTGGCGAAACATAAACCACCCCGCCATTCCCATAAGCCCAAACAACTTTCCAATCGGCATAATTGTACCTTACGCGGGGGTCGTCAAGAAGAAATGGAAATTGTGTGGAACCTGATGTACCTAGTATCATTAACCCGTTCGGTTTTGCACGCTCGGCAAAGAGATTTGCACCTTTTATAGAGCCACCACCTGGAATGTTTCTGATCATAACGACCGGTTGTCCCGGCAAGTACTTAGACAAATAGGTCGAATTAAACCTCGCCCAGGTATCTGAGCCGCCGCCTTCTTTGTAGGGAATGACAAATTCAATGGGTTTACCCGAGGAGAAGGTGTTTTTATCGCCATCGGCACTGTTTCTATTTGTTAAATCACAAGTGGTGAAAAGTAAGGCTATTAATAAAAGCAGGCTTGTTAAATTTATTTGATTTCTGATTTCCAACATTTTGGTTGTTTTGTTTTAAATAAAATTTCAGTTGCTTGTTTTTATACCTAAAATTTCCTTGAACTCACAAGAATGACTCGATTTGGAAGGTTATTTCCCTCGATTATGTCCTTTGTAAATGTAGCTAAATATCACCGTCTAATAAATCAAGAAAATCGAAATATATATGCGTTTTTTGAAAAACAGTTGGTTGCCTATGCAGAGCCCCTACAATCTTCTGTTCTAGAAGATAGGAAGAGGGAGCGTATAATTATGGCTCCCTCTTTTCATTATTTATAGCACGTATGATATGAAACTCTACCTCCAACTATGATTCAGAGATAGGTGAAAAAATCTTCCCTGGGTACCAAACTGATTTGCCCTGCGAGAATAGACGACTTCACCTCTGACATTGGGCGATGGAAGCAAATCAGGATATACATCAAGGATGTTATTGGCACCTGCGGTGATTGATAATTGGTGACTGAACGTATAAGAAATTGATAGATCATTAACAATTTTTGAGGTCATGATAAAATCGGTACGGCCAGGGCCTCCTCTTGCATCATGCACTTCACCAAAATATGTTCCACGGAACATGTAGCCTAATTTTCCCATTTCATAATTTCCGGAAAAAATATACTTTTGTCTTGGCGTCGACTGTTTAAGATAACCCGCAGCTCGCTCATCATAAACGTCGATACTTTTACCCTCAACTTTAAGTGCCCTAGTCTCTAGAATTTCTAATTCATTGACATTTGCAGCTAGAGTGAGCTTTAATTTCCTATTCTCATCGAATCGCTTACCATAAGTTGCTATAAAATCAAATCCTTTCGTACGAGTATCGATCACATTTGTAAATATATTTACTTCGTCGTAACCGAGTTCAACTAATTCAGGGAAGTCCGATATATCAATTCCTCCCGATATAGCGATTCTGTCATCAATATCTATTTGATAGACATCAAACGTGAACGCTAAATTCTCTCCCACTTTTGATGTGATGCCTGCTGCCAAATCAAACGACTTTTCCGGTACGAGGTGATCAATACCAAAATTCCTTTTTACAAGGTCCGACCCGACGGGTAAGAAAGGAGTCACGACACTACCACCCTCTGGATCAAAAGCTATATTGATAAAATTACTGTAGTGAAGTTGTGCCAAAGCGGGAGCGCGGAAACTTCTGTTAACAGAACCACGAAAAGACAGCGCATCAGTAATCTTGAAGCGACCGGCCACTTTATACGACTGATCTGACCCAAAGTCACTATAATCTTCAAAGCGAAGAGCCGCTCCGAGCAGGAGACGTTCCGTGAGATCACTTTCTACCTCCGCATAATAACCAATGTTGTTCCTGTCCCAAGTTCCTGCGGTGTTGGGAGTATACCCTTCTCTCCCGGTAGAGCCAACGTCCTTTCCTCCTTCTGCGTTAACTGAATCACCGATCAACCAGGACTCCTTCTGTCCGGCAATCTGCTCGAAGCTTTCAAAACGCAATTCACTACCAACAGCTATCGTCATGTTATCGATGGTTTTTATGAGATCCACGTTAAAAGTGGCCTGTCCCGCGAATAGAGCACCAGTAAAAAAACTTGTTGGTGAATCCGGACCCATGCTTGGATTAACAGTATTTCTATTAAAGAAATCGACTCTATTGCTGCCATACCCGCCACTAATATCCAAACTCAAGTCATCTGCTAAATTACCTTTTACGCCAGAAACAAATTGTAAATCTGTTAGATTGGTTGGCGTTTCCGGATTGAATCCGTCGGGAAATATTTCCAGCACACGCCGGTCTTTCCTGGCCGCTGCACGAGTAAAAATACCGCCAATGACTCGTTTAAAAGTAAGACCACCAAATGTATAAAAGTTCCAATTTTCATCTATTGGGTTTCCAGCATTAATAAAAAAAGCTGCATTGGTATTTTTAGCAGAACCAAGTACGGCTCTATCCAAATCTATCCCATTGAGTTCGCGCAAGCGCGCATCTTCGACGGCGTCACTTGTGTAATAACCACCTGAATGAGTATAGGTGCCAGAACGGTCATATGCGTTAGTACGTTGGATATGCACGGTTGTATTAATAAAACCATCGTTTCCGTATGGTAAACCGAAATTCAGATCTGCACTAACGGTCTCGCCATCTTTAATAGTTTCGCCCTCGCTGTAGGTAGTTGGTTCATCAGGGGCGGAATATCCTGTTCCGGTATAGACACTAAATGAACCACCGGATGAAGCATTTTTCAATTGCATGTTGATAACTCCGGCAATGGCATCAGATCCGTATTGTGCAGCAGCTCCGTCACGGAGCACCTCAACTCGGCTTATAGCAGCCGAGGGGATAGCATTGATGTCATTTCCGACCAATCCATGACCATGGCCTTCATTGAGGTTGAAAAAAGCAAACTTATGACGACGTTTACCATTGACAAGTATCAAGGTTTGGTCCTGTCCCAATCCTCGCAATGTCGCAGGATCCACCAGGGGAGCTAAGTCATTTATTCCGAACTTGACAGAATTAAACGAAGGAGCAATATAATGAAGGGCTTGCCCCAAATCTATATGTCCTGTAGCCCGAATTTCTTTTATCCTTATTACATCTACTGGAACAGGTCGTTCTAGATTGGTACGCGGCTTACCATGAGAACCTACAATCACCAATAATTCAAGTTCCAAAGCTGTAATTCTTAATCGAATGGTCGAGAGATCAGGACCCACTATGACTTCCTGAGTCTCGTAACCCAAATAGGATATTACCAAAACCTCTCCTTCCGACGCATCTATTGAAAATCTACCGTTCGAAGCAGTAGTTGTACCTCTGCTCGTACCTTTTATGATAATGTTAGTTCCTAAGAGAGGCTCTCCTGTTTCCTCATCAAGAACTGTTAATGTATATTTTACTTCCTGTCCTTGCGCCAAAGTAGCCGTGACTATCAGTAGCATTACGATAGCAGTCAGCACGATGGTTAGACTTATTTGTGGATGATGCTTGATAACCATAATTGTGAGTCCTCCTCCATTAATAGGATTATATACTTACCTAATAAATTCAAATTAAAAAAATATAGCAGAGGTTTATCTTTAACCTCATGTTCTAAACTGTGCAATAACTATGCCACGCTTTCACATTATTAGATTGGAAATCATATAAGATGTTGATTTTTTAGAAACTTATACTCAATCAAAATTGTTTTTCAAAAAACTCTCGAGAATGAATATCCCACGGAAGTCGTGGGAATCGTGGGATGAGAGTGTAGGGTTTGCTTGAGGATTATTTCCATATTGATTAATC
>JACZTA010000110.1 GCA_022573915.1 Bacteroidota bacterium
ACAAGAATGGATGATCGATTACAACGAATTGAGACCGCACAAAGCCCTGAAATATAAATCACCAATAGAATTAATACCTTTATAAAACTCTAACTCCCGATGGCCCGGTTTTCGGGGAAGCTGACAGCACAAAACTGCATACATGAAAATTTACAACATTTTAGGAGCGATCGCTTATCAGAAAGACCTTTTTAATTATTCAGAGAACTACACAAAGCTCCTTAATTTGAAAGGGTTGAATAGTGGTGTCTATTTCGTATCCTTCCCAATTATGTGTTGTTTTCGACATAACAATTTATTTTTTGATCTTTTATTTTAAGAGAAACAGTCCAGGATCTCCTACCAGGTACGCTTTTGCTAGCACAAATAAAGTTGGACTTCTTCCAAATAATAATTTTGATCCCCACTCTTTAGTAGCTTCGTTATATTCTACAGGTAGATTTTTTCCGTTAATGAACAGCATAGTTTCTTTAATATTGCTCTTTTCAACAATATCAATTTCATACTTTTCAAATTCCTCCTGCTTTAATTTTACTTTTTTATTAATCTTTACACTATCTGGATACACAATTTGTGATGTTTTAATGAAAAATCCTGTTGAATCATAAATATTTAAATATACATACCATTCATATTCACTGATTAACGCACCTCCAATTATCCCTTCATTAATTTGTCTTTTGTTTTCTCCATTTTTAGTCTTTATGAATGTACAATCCAATTCTGACAATTCCTTATTTTGATACCAAAAGGTTTCTACTCCGCTGCTAATTTTAAATGTTAGCTGTTCCAAAACTTCAGAAGTATTTTTTTTACAATAAAATCTTGTTCCAATGCCTGGTGACGGTTGGCAAGCAAGAAAATTCAATGGACAAAATTCAGATATATTACCCGCAGTTAGTGGTCTTAACGCAAATGTGTTTCAAAATAAGATTCAACCATATTATTCTGGAACTTTCCTGTTCGGACCAACAATCACTATCTGGAATTTCTATACTGAAAACATTGTCGCCTAAAATTACCTGAACGCTATGGACTTCTTCGGGATGTGAAAGTGTAGCTCCCGGAGGAGGCACATTTAATATCTTTTGAGTTTCAGCAAAGAAATAGTCAAAGGCTTCACTATTAATCGATTGTTCGTTAAACGTTCGAAGGTTTTCCTTCTTAAACTCAAAACATTTTGAGTAGTAAATATCTTGTTTCTTCCACAAAAACACACCATTTCTTGTAGGACGTTCCCGATAAAGAGTATCTATTCTCTCGCTACCCGAATCCCAAATTATAATAGTGTCATTTCTGGGGGAAGAAAATATTATCATTGAATCACAATCAGAAATTTGTTCAGAGATCAACTTTTGTAGAATATCTGGTTCTTCATTAACCGAATCAATATTCCCTCCTAGAAAACACCCACTAGATATGAAAATCATGAGTACAAGTCCAGATCGCATATTCCTATTTTATATTATTAGTAGCTTTATAATTTATTTTAATCTGTTGTTACTCTAAAGGTAATTCTTCTATTATTTACATCACTTGGATCAAATGTCAATGGTAGCTTCGCTTTATGGTCTACTACTCTAATCCGCTCCCTGTCAATTCCTTCGATTATTAAGTATTCTGTGCAGGCCATTGCCCTATCAATCGATACATCTTCTAATTCATCTGGAGTTGAATGAGATACGATTTCTATTCTAAGAGAGTCTACCGTGATAAGTAGCGGTACCAAAGTATACTTGAGAATACAAGCATGTTTAATATTTAGGAAATTTTGACTTTCAGGAAAATTAAGACTTAACGCCCCGCCAATACCACGAGAATAGAATTTTTCAAGGCTATCATATGGACAAAGTTGACGCTGACAATCTTCAAGTTCATTCTGAAAATCGGTATACCAGTTCTCGCCATTTGATGCTTTTAGTCTGTTTATCTCTTTTTCATTCTCATGTTGGATACTATCTAATTCTTGAATGGTTAGAGAAAAGCAGTTTAACGGAGTAATCTCAATCTTTGTCTGATATTTTTCTGCAATTGAATACAGACAATATTGTACAAATAGTCCGTGGTGGTCCAATGTTATTTTATTGCCAGTAGAATCAGATTGCCCATGTAGCAATTGCAATGAAAAAAGTAGAAAGAATATTGTTAGAGTTTCTTTCATTTTGCTATTAACATTTTAAATAAATGCATTTAATGTTACCTAGTTTCTGTTATACACATCGTTGGGTAATCAGGCACCGTATTTTCACCAATCCACCCTGTACTTTAAATATTCTTTGGGTAATTCCCTTTTAATGTAGATTTGAACGTAGCTGGAATAATCGCTCTTTTTATATAATGTATCTCCAATAAAAGTGAATGCCCCGGTTAGCTTACCAATCCAACCCAACCCATTGCTTATTCCAAAATTATCATACCTTA
Source organism: Bacteroidota bacterium (assembly GCA_022573915.1). Lineage (GTDB taxonomy): Bacteria > Bacteroidota > Bacteroidia > Chitinophagales > JACZTA01 > JACZTA01. Next base: position 2,422 of record JACZTA010000110.1, read on the forward strand.
TTTCATTTTTTTCATGATAATACACACCTCTATAACCCGTATAAACAGGATCAAAATCTTTTATATCAAGAGCGATATCTCTATCAAGAACAAAATAATTAAAATATCCCCCAGGATAAAACCTATAAACACCATAAATACTAGTTTCAGGATGATTATCCATTCTAGCTAAAATATTATACCTAATACTATATTTTTCATAAACCACACTAGTGTCAATAGTATTGAGCAAGGATATATTAAACTTAGATTTATTCTTATACACTTTACTATTTGAAGGAACCCTTGAAATGCCATCAGATAATTTGTAGGTGTTTACGCAGGATATTAAATGAAAGAGAATGACTAAATAAATCAACCTTTTTGTAAGCCTTAATTTAAAAACCATATTAGTGAAAACTTTAGTGTTGTCTTTCGTTTCCTAATCTTGAAATGATAACGTAACACAATCGTATTGATAATCCTACAATTCCAGGTTGTCTTATTCCGGCTTGCAAGATTTATTTAACCGTGTGACTATAGATTATTTCGTTATTTAATGACAATCATCGTCCTTCGATTCTTTTGATGTTCCAGTGCCGTACAATCTACGCGTTCGCAAGGTTCTAAGGGGTCCGATTCTCCGACCCCAATTGCATCTATCCTGTCATTTGCAATCCCCTGATCCGTTAGGTAATTTTTTAACAGTTGCGCTCTTGCAGCGGATAGTTTTAAATTGTATGCTGCTGAACCACGACTATCTGTATGTGACTCCAAAATTATTCTTAACTCTTTGTGCATTATTAAGAAATCCCGTAAACTATCCATTGATTGTTTTTCGCCCATGAGATTGTCGTCAAAATATGGAAGCGGAAGTAATTTAATCTGTCCCCTCGCGAATTCCTTGTCGGAATAATCAAAAAAATTCAAAGTGTCTTGACAATAAACGTTGAATGAGAGGCCAACCAATATTATCGTTATTAATATTTTCATTCAGGCAGCTGTTGTTTTGTAAACGGAGTGTTACCAAATCGGCTGGTTTGCCCTAGCATATTCTCACGATTAAACAGTATTCAACTTATTTTAACCACGGCTTAGGATACCAGTCTTTCACGATCTGAAAGTAACCTTTATGAGTTCTAAACCATTTTCTCATTGCTCTATTACATTCAGGACTGTCAGTTTCCCCGTTATTCGGCCATTTAAAGTTAAGATATTATCTAATTTTAAATGCAATAACTATGAAGAAAACAAGATTCACAGAAACAAAGATTGTCTCGATCTTAAAGCAACATGAAGGTGGAGTCAAAGTAGCTGACATATGCCAGGAGCACGGTATCAGTCCGGCCGCATTTCACAACTGGAAAGCCAAGTATGGAGGATTGGATGCCAATCAGCTTCATCAACTCAAGGAATTAAAGGCTGAGAATGCTCAGGAATTATCTGAAAGGAACCCTTGGGGACCAAATCAATTCCATATTAGCAGGAGCAGCTTTTAACTTTAAAAAGTTATTGAGAAAATATGAAAAAGAAATTTTATTGGCGCTGATAAACTGTGTCCAAAAACTCAATAAAAGATCTAAAATCAACCTGTCAATTATTGACTTATTGAGGATCGACTAATTATTCCTTTTTCCCAAATTTTTTAACTTCTTTGAGCTTTCCTTCCTCATCATAATATTTCCAATTACCAATATGAACGGGGATCAATTCGCTGCCACACATTCGTTTTATGTATCTTTCAGCCAACTTGCCTTTTTCTTTAATATTTCCATTAGTATAATATTGCCTAATACTTTTAATATTAGTTGAACGCCTGTATTTTATATCTTTCTCAAGTTGTCCATTTTCATTAAAATACTTCCACTTACCCATTCGTTTTGAGTTTTTATATTTTCCATTACGTTTTAATAGGTTATTGGCATGAAAAACTTTGTAACATCCATTTAACTTGTCATTTTTAAATTCTTTTTCTGAAATTAAGACCTTAGTTGTGTCTGTATTTAAATATTTATAGCATGTCCAAACACCCTTCGTTTTCTTTTTGTTTTTATACTGTTTGACAGTGAAGTAGAATGTAATGCTATCAGGCGTAGCTATATAATAATATTTGTTACTTGAATCCATCGATATCCAAGAATTAACTTCTTGTGCATGAACATAAGTTGCAAAAATTAAAAATATTAGAGTACCCCTCATTTTCATTTTAAATTACTTTTGCTAAGCTATTGAACGTAATATTTACACAACGTATTATAATCTATATTTTTATTAAACACCCCAAACGCCGACTGCGACATTTTATTGATTTAGTTTTCGAGTAGCATTTGCATTGTCTTGTATGTTCGTGTTTTATCAGTTTTCTATTTGTCGTTTTACGTACTTCAAAGCTCTGGTAGTACAAAATGTTTGATATGGAACTGAAAAAACAGGCGCCATTATTTTAATGAACATGTTACCTGGTGTCGAAAAAGTGCGGATTTTGAACAATGTCTCTCCATCCTTTTGTTCCAGGGTAAATGTCGAAACACCTTTTTCAATATGTCCTTCAAGTGTTTCGTAACTAAAGCCCCGAATACCCGGTTCGTCAATTAATTCATTAATTCTCACTCCGAATATAACTTTCTGAGAAAAAAGTCTTGTCGGTGGCAAATAGATTTGTTGAACAATTGTGTCACCAATATTCATCTCTCGATTATCTAGTTTCCATTCAGTCAGAAAGGTCATTATATTTTCCGGAAAGATTTTATAGTCAAAAAGGAATTTATAGTCGCTTGGTGCTTGATTAATATTTATTATCGAAACCTTTTCTGTCATCCGATTTATATCATACGCTCTCACCGACTTCTCCTTTAATCCCTCGAGGAGTTTAGGCAGATTATGTTTCTGGTCGGTCAGAAATATTTTCATTTAATCTACATTGTCTATTTCATTATAACACACAACTTATTTGCACGAAAACATTTTAGACCATGACTTCTACTTAACCACCTTGTTTAAGCTGTCATGTAATTTGAGATCATGCAAAAAGCATTCCTTCGCAGTTTAAAATAACGCATTTCTTTAATACATATGGTCGTAGGGGAGTGAGCATGTAGTCCCATACCGTTCAAGATATATGCTATAGATTGCGTAGACAGGGCAGTTTCTCAGTCAATTATGACCCATTCCATCGTTTCGCTATCATAGATTTTGCAGCTCCAACCGTCGAAATTATAACTCAAACTAAATCTCTCTCTTGTCGAATCCGTCCAGTAGGTAAAGTCTGTAGAATACCCATTTGAGTTTATTGCATCAAGAGATATTGGATATTGTCCTTTACCGTCTTTGTAGTCTCCAAGGTTCAGGAAAATCTGTTCTGCGGCTCTTTGCTGTTTGTTATCCTTGCTCGTATTCAATACAACTGATGTTCCCATTGCAAGTGACAGGCATAGAAAACCAATGCCAGGGTAAATATAAAGGCGCTTTTTGCGTATTACGTCAGTAACACCAATGATGATTGAAAGTCCGAGAAATCCCAATATGCATAATCCAAGATAGATTTGAGTAAAAACAACCGCGCCTGAAACCCAAATTCCAATTAGAATTGACGTAAGGAATAGTCCAGATATTGTCAATATAGTATTCACTCGTGTCATAGTCATAGTTGCCCTCAACTTAACCATATGAATACCTTTTCAACCACGTTCTTCATCTAACCAACAGATATTAATTGTTATGTAGTTCGCTATTGAGCAAAAAGCATTCGATTAATGTTTAAAATAACACTTTTCTTTAATACATATGATGTAGGGCGAGTAAGTACATATTCACATACGCTCAAGATCTTTGCTACGGAATGGGGTCAGATACATGAACGTAGATTTAATGAGGAATAACTTCCATCGGTTTTAAGTATACATTCGCTGATTGCACTGAACAAGCGTTATCAACGATGAACTTGTGCGTATTAGAGTTGGAATGAGATATGATTACCAGATATGTCTGATTACAATTTCTTTAAAAAATGTTCTTCTGTTTTTTCTTGGCCCATTCTAAATCTAATGACGCACAACGGCCTTGTGTAAAGCCAGTTTTAATTGGCTTTACACTATGTTGGCAGTTGTATTGCGAAGTTTTATCATTCAATCATTTCAAAAGTTTCAAGAAAACTTTCGAGCGTGCAAATTCTTTCTCTAGCGTTTTTGTCATCATCTACCGACAAGTTTAAAAGATAGTAACGGTCTTCTCGTGGATGTTCCACCGTCAGGTACAAAGACCAAGTTATTCGCTGGTCAACATCAATTCTTACGAGATTCCAGTGGACAATTTGATTGTACAACTCGATTTCTCCTTTTTCAACTACGTTAAATTCTGATTCAACACCGGCTTGCTGAATATCCCAATTTTTAAGGAAAGATTTGTCGTTTAGTTCTGTAACTACTACTATTCTTAAATAGCCAAGGCTTGTATCTCCCCCCGTAATACTATTTCCATTGGTGTCAAGACTTAAAATATGATACCATGATCTGTCTGGAAATTCGATTTGAAAGTGGTTAAGTGTGTCAGTGACAGTAATTGCATCTTTCAACTTAACCTTTGAGCAGTTGCAGTCATCAAAAAATTCTGATTTCTGTCTACAAGCTGTTGAAAAAAGTACAAATGAAATGATAAATAATAGAATTCCTTTCACTTTTAAAAATGTCTAGAGCCTATTTCAGTTGTAATGTGACAGAAGATTAAGCGAAAAGCACCGCTTACCTACTTAAAATAACACTTTTCTCTCATACAATGATGGAGAAAATAAAATAGAAGACCTGTGAATCTTTACTTAATAATTCAGCACAACTTTGCGCTAGGTAAGGTAATTCCTCTTGCTCGTGCAGGAACCTTTCTTGTTTCAAAACTATTTCAGCAACACCACAAATCCTTTCAAATGGAAAACATTATAACCCAGGTCGTGGATCGTGAGGGTGTAGACATACACGCCTTCGTTGAGTAGATCGCAGTGATTGTTCATTCTGCCATTCCATCCTTCTAAGGAATCATTTGTTTCCTGGATCATCAACCCCCACCGGTCGTAGATCTGCATGCTGAAGTATTGGATCTCGGAGAAAGATCCGGTTACATTGAACAGGTCATTCAAACCGTCGCCATTGGGAGAAAAGGCATTAGGCATAAAATATTTAGCAGGGCAGCGTTGTATGACGATCTCGTCAATTGTCTGGCAGCCGGGCAGATTAGAAACACCCACCCAGTAAACTCCGGGGCCATCAACAATAAATTCCTGATCAGTGCTTCCTGCATACCAGATATATTCCATTCCCGGATTACCTGCGCGCAGTAAGATCTGATCCCCCCGGCGAGATTCATGTTTATCTCCGAAAACCTAAGGTCCGGCGTGGTCACGCCCACCGTAAATACATAATAGATTGAATCCCGTTTGGGATTAGGCACAATTAATCCAGACATTGTGCTGCTGTTATGGCCCAGCAGGCCGGTGCCGTTTTGCATGAAGGCATGGTTAGCATTCCAAACGGTCATTCCATCGGTGTAGAACAATAAGTTTCCCAAAGAATCTGATAGAATGGCGGTTCCCTCATTTTGGTTTGTTTGTCCACCAGAAATAGAGACGGGAGCTCCACCTGAAAAATCCAGTCCCGCCCCGTTGCCAAAATGCCAGATATTCATCTGGTTTTGGGCGTAAGAAGAATTGCCCAATGCGAGACCGGTTAGGAAGAATATGATAAATACAATTCGTTTCAAGTTCGTTCTATTTCCTATAAGCTTCGATCAAAGATAAAATCAGCATAACACCGATTCAAATATATTTTTCCACAAACAATGCATAATTCACCATAATAAAACTACGAATAATTCTACGGTAATGATGAAACTTTTATGGATAATAATTAAAGCTGTCTAATGAGCCAGCACTAATTTACCAAGGAGGAAGAATCAGTCGAAAACGATATGTTATGCGTAACAGAGATATATTTCCGACTGTACCAGGTTACTTAATAAACTTTGCCCAAGATATACCTTCACTACTTTCCATTTTTAATAGGTACAAACCGCTTGGAAGTTTTCCGATGTTAATTTCTATTTTTTGGTATTGAGATGTTACTTGCAATACTGTTTTCCCCTGAGTATTAATTATTGAGATAATTTTGTCTTTTTTGATCGCCGTCGCTGCGTACTCAACAATAATTCGTCTATTTGCCGGATTTGGATAAATTAAAATTCCGGGATTGATTGATACTGATTCAAAATCGGTGACTCCTACATGAAAACCATCGATTAATGTAAGGGATCCGTCAATCGAGTTGACAGCATAAACATCATAATCGCCCATGGGAGTGCTTGAGAGAACGGTAATATTAGCTGAAATTGTAGTGTCGCTTAAAGCACTAGAGGAATTAACTACTATAGTTGCACTTCCTTGGTAGAGCTGAAAAGAAATAACAGTTCCGCTTCCCTGGCTAAAATTCGTATTTGCTCCGGTAATAGTAACGGTAAGCGTTTGTCCTGCATTTGCATTGGCTGGATTAATCGAAACTAAGGATGGACCATCAACATGAATGCCATCGACCAATGTAAGCGATCCATCAATTGAGTTGACAGCATAAACATCATAATCTCCGGTGACGGTTTTTGAAGGAACTGTGATGTTAGCTGAAATTAATGTGTCGCTTATAATATTAATGGAATTAACAACGCTGCTTCCCTGGTTAAACTCAAAGTCAATAACAGTCCCGCTACCTTGACTAAAACTTGTGTTTGCTCCAGTAATGCTAACGGTTAACGTTTGTCCCGCATTAGCATTTGACGGATTTATCGAAACAATATTTTGTGAAAAAGTATAAATAGGTATTGTAACTGTAAATAAAATGAGTAGCAATTTATTCATATTATTTAATTTTAATGATTTATTAAATAAGTGTCAAAACTAATACCTTTTCTTTTAGAAGTATAGTATAGTTCAATTACTTGACTATTGGAGTTTTTAAGTTCGGTGATTTTTTCAATTTTATCTTCATCCTCAAGTTGATTTAAAATTAGGTCTAGTTTAGAAATTAATATAAGCGGCAAAAAGGATGCGTATTTAATATCAGTAGAGTTTATACTACATTTATCTATAGCATAAAACGCCTTTTCATATTCTTTCGTATTATAATATACCGCACTTAAATTTAATAATGTTTCTTCAAATTCTGATGAAATTGAAAGTACTTTAAGATAGAATTCTATTGCTTTAGCATGTTCGTCCAAGCTTTCGTAGCAGCTGCCAAGATTGTTCAATACGTGAATATTGTAGGGAGCTAATCCATATGCTCTTTCAAAACTTATTTTAGCTTTATCGATGTTCCCAGACGAAAATAATGCTACTCCTTTATACCATTCAATTGGGGCCGACATAGGGTCAATCACATAGAGTGGGTTGATTGCTCTGCCAGCTTCATTGATCATCACTCTCCAATTAGCATGGCGATGGGCGTTATATAGTTTGCTGGTATGATATTCTCCGGAGTATCTGTTAATACTAACGTACAACGATAATATTATTGGAATCATTGTTATTATTAAAAAGAGAGACGGTTTAATGGAAATAGTTCTTATTACTTTGTTGGCAAACAAATTGGTATAATAGTTAGCTGTTATTATTGAAAATATCAGGAAGAGCAATACCTGGTGTTCAATCCTTTCAGCTGGAAAGTCTACCGAGGATATTAACATGAAGCCTACAATACATGCCAAGATGGATAAAAACAATACTATTTCTTTCCAGTTCTTATTATTCTTGAGGAGTCGGAACAGGTAGTACAAGGCTATTATAAAAATAGAGAGATAAATAAAAATACCAATCACTCCTAACTCGCTAAAAACCCATAAATAGTCGTTATGGGGTCTTTGATAAACCAAAGTTCCATCCTGGACTCTTTTATTAAATTTATTCAAACCATATTCCGGGAAATGAATTCTCCAATTGCCTGCACCTACTCCAAAAACAACATTTTCTTCAATCATCTGTACAGTATTTTCCCAGAGTAAAACCCTGGTATGGGCTGTATTTGTGCTAAGAAGATGAGGGAAGTAATGTTTGTATTGTATTGTGATGATGCTGGCAAGTATTATTAATGCTGTAGCAGTGAATAACAATAATCTTGTGAAACGTTTGTTGGTATTGATCTTTTGGTACTTTAAAAATACTGCGCTGAATAGGATACCGATAAACACTAAAGATGCAGCAATGACAGCTTTGGTTTGAATTATCCAAAATAATGTCAGAATTGAAAGAACTAGAAAAGTTGATAATATTTTCCATTTCTTCGGCATGACAAGTGAATAAAAGATAAATGGAAAAGTGAGAAAAAGTAGGGAGGATAATAAATTTTTATTGGCAATTGTAGATTCAATTAATGTAATACTTCCTTTAAAAATGAAGAATTGATAGATCACGAAAAGTAAAATGACTATTATAAAAGCAAAAATTGATTTTATTATTTGCTCTAAGGCAAGCTTATTTTGTATAATTAAATAGGTGGTAATTATAAAAAACAGGATGCACATTAGAGCTTTCGATAAAATATAAATGCTTTCGGCGATAACATTAGATTGAGCAAACGATATAATAATTGCAACTGCAAAAAGGATAAGAAGCAAGGGTAGTGATAATCTTAAGAAGGTAAAGTCCGCTTTTAACTGCTCCTTATAAATCTGATAGCAGATAATGATAACTAGAAAAAAAACGAAGACAGTAAGCCAGACCTGTCTTGGAATGAGGACGGGATCAATTATATCTTTTGAGTATATAAATGGTAATACAAGGAAGAAACAAAGATATGAGATGCTAAAAATATTCGGTTTGGATTTCATTCACTTGGTTTGGTAAGGAGTTGTCATTTTAACTTATTCGTCATAAAATATAACATTTTTGAAATTTCTTCAGCGAGATTATTTCTAAGAAACTCTTTTTTAACGCATTGCTCTTGCTCAATCCATAGCTGTTGCTGCTCTAAATTTCAAAGTATTTGTACTTTCGCGCAATGTTAATGGGAAAGAAGATCGTTGTTGTGTTACCTGCTTATAATGCCGAGCAGACCCTCGAACAGACTTACAAAGAAGTTCCAATGGACATAGTGGATGAAGTGATTCTTGTGGATGATGCCAGTTCGGATAAGACGGTAGAGGTAGGCCGGCAGTTAGGAATTCAGCATATCATCAGCCACGAGAAGAATAAAGGGTATGGAGGCAATCAAAAATCCTGTTATAATAAGGCGCTTGAGATTGGACCAGACAGCGTAATCCCAAACTGGGCCAAGGAAATGCTGTTGCTCTTTCAGGGCGAAAGCGCGCAGGCCAAAGAATATGCCGGCAAAGTACTCCGACAGGACCCTGGCTGGACGCTTTCACTCGCTAACCTGAGAAACCAGGATTTGCTGGCGGGTCTTGCTGCCGATGCCAGAGCCCGCTATGAGAAACAGTTTCCGTTGCTGTTCGATAGCGACCCGGAAATCGACAGG
>JACZTA010000111.1:0-3189 GCA_022573915.1 Bacteroidota bacterium
GGTGGCACTTAATTTTCTGGAGAGCACTAATTCCATTAGTTCACCATTCTTACAAAGCTCCTTCGCCCGCAACACCTGTTGTTTATATTCCTTTTCAGAAGGTTGGATCCTGAGATCTGTGATTTTTAACGAGTTTTCCCTGATTTTAAAAACGGCCTTGGAGTTTATCCTCTTAAGCTGCGATATTACGTCCCGTTTCGCTTGCTGCTTATTCGTTCTGGTACAATAAATGGAGCAATCTCTGGTGAGATGATTAAACAGCATGATGTTATCGTAAAGGAAAAGATGAAAATCCAGTTCTTCATTCTGTTTTGAAGTGGCAATATCTTCAAAGAGGTAGATAAAATTATACGAGAGTGCTCCATAGAACCCCATGAAATTCTTCTCTTCAATGTGATACTCGTTTAATAACCTCCTGATAATTTGTGCAATATTGATCCGTTTGAGCCGGTCATCCTCTTCGCCGCTGAAAGCCGCCTTTGGAATTGTTAGGGTAAGGGAGTTGCCTTTTGTTTTAGAATGATATTTTCTGAACGCGTTCTTGGCAGAATTCAGGAAAGGCTTGCCTCGCTTATGCAGTAATTTCAAGGTGCATTGATCATCTTTTCCTCTCAGCTCCAGGATTGGTTCAAAACCAACCATTGATAAACGGCCATATTTTTCTGAAGCATCTGAAGATTCCAGGATGAATGCCGGATGGCCATTTCTCATCTTTTTGAAAAGAGGTAAGGCTTCCTGATATCGTATCTTCCTTGATTCTGTAACGTATCTCATTTCCTTGGTTTTGAATTTGCAACCATCAATAAGTATTTGTCAATTTTCTTTTTTGCATTCCGGTAGTTCTTGGCCCCCCGGGTCACTGTTACTACACTGCAGTTTACATATCTTGCTACCTCACGCTGCGAGAGTCCCCGGCTCAATGCTTCAAATATTTTCCATCTTTCAGCGATCATCTCTCTTTCATTGTCGGTCAAAGTGATTTTAAATATCTCACCTAACTCCTTCTCGTTTCTTAGTTTGTGGATGATTCTATAAAATGATTTTTCCATATGTTTTGTATCACTGTAACAGTACGATTATACGACTTGTGAACTGCCCTTTCCAAACAATGCAGGAAGATTGTGACGAACCGCCTGATTAATTCGGTGGAATACAATCGAAATGAAAATTATCGCTTCAAAACCTCCTAATTGCTGTTTTCAAACCCATGAATTATCTGGTATATTTGTCCTGTAATTTGTATCTTAACTGGTTGCTTTACTCGTTATAAGGAAAACCAAACCCGTGAAAATTCAGTTAGGTTCCTCCATTCACTTACTCATGCTGGTACTGCTCTTTCTACCGGCATGCAAAAAAAATAACTTAAAGGACTGCGTTGAACATGTAACATCTGATTGTCTGATAGTCGTGGATAAGACCAACATCCGGATTAACAATATCAGTGAGTATGACTTTTGTAATTTTGTGTTAATTCCAATGCATAAATCAGCTAATTATGGTAATATTAAAAGCGGTAAAACAAGTTGCTACATTCCGTTTGATCAGGCTTATGGATATTCATTTGTCCAATTATTTATAGGAAAGGATGAATTCATTATTCAACCCATCGATTATGTGGGTGAGCCACTTTTAGATTATGGCACTTTCACCTACTCGATAGATCTAATCGACTACGATACAAGGAGCCTTTCAATCATAGCAACTAAAGATTGATCTTCCACATAACCAAACTACTTATTCAAACTCAAACTCAAACTATGAAAACTTTATTCCTCATTTTAACCCTTTTACTTCTGGGAAGTGCTTCATCGTTAGCTAAGGCTACCTTGGTTGCGGAGGAGGATTCAACTTACCTTATCACCATAGACGGAATTATTAACGAAGCATTGAAGATCATTTCCGGTGATAAAGGGGTAGCAAGGGATTTGGATAAGCTCCGCACACTATTCGTACCTACGGCACGCTTTACGTCTATTTTTTACTATGAAGATGGCAGAAAGCGGATTGTCATTTTCTCGCTGGATGATTTTATAAAAATGGCAGGAACCGGTTATGAAAAATATGGTTTTCTGGAATATGAATTGGGTAAGGTCATAGACGAATACAACGGGATCGCGCAGGTTTTTCAAAGTTATTACGCTAAGCAAGGGGATTACGAAGAAAAAGGGATTAACAGTTATCAGCTCGTGTTTATGGATGACCGTTGGTGGATCACGAGTATTATTTGGGCGAACAACGGCAACGGCGCAGAAATTCCGGCGAAGTTTATGGAGAAGCATTAATTAAATGCCCACTGTGTTAGTTGTTGCAACTTTACTTTAACCTTATCTTTACCCCTTTCCTCATACAAATTTCTAACTCTTTTATTTAATGTTCGATTTCCACAAGGAAAAAGAAAGGTATTTCAAATACCAATATCTCACTTCCAAAGAATATATCATTCCATTTATCAATAGTGAGGTAGATGTGAAGCGCGAGTTAAAAGTATTGGAGATCGGATGCGCTGAGGCAGGTGTGTTAAAAGCATTTACAGAAATAGGCCATAAGTGCACAGGCATCGAATTACGGGCTGACAGGGTGGAGTTGGCCAGAAAATTCATGGAAGAAGAGATTGCTGATAATAAGATCGATTTTCTTGTAAAAGATATTTACGATGTGGATGTAGAACATGACCTTCCACATAGATACGACCTTGTTATCCTTAAGGATGTTATCGAACACATTCCCGGACAGGAACGGTTCATAAAGGAATTGGACAAATTTCTTGCTCCAAATGGTAAGGTGTTTTTTGGTTTTCCACCGTGGTATATGCCTTTTGGCGGCCATCAGCAGATCTGCGACAGCAAATTTCTTTCTTTCCTGCCATATTTTCACCTCTTACCAATGCCTGTCTATACTATGATCCTGAAAATGTTTGGCGAATCCAGGGAGCGGATTCAGGGATTGAAAGAGATCAAAGAAACTGGTATTTCCATTGAAAGATTCCAGCGGATCATTAAAAAGGAAGGGTTCAGGACGGAAAACTTTCTTTTCAGGATCACAGCCGTAGGGGAGACGAATATTGGAAATTCATTCCTCAGTATGGGGACGCGAGGGTTGCGGGAAACGGGAATAACGGCCACCACCTCCGTGTCTGGCAGCGCGGTGGTGGATGAAGGCAACACGACGGTGGCTGACGGCGGTGCCGGT
>JACZTA010000111.1:3199-11824 GCA_022573915.1 Bacteroidota bacterium
TCCACAAAACCGTTTGCATTTATGCCGCATTATCCAGGTTCGGGAGTTGGAGGGCATTGTATTCCAGTTGACCCTTACTATTTGATTGAAAAAGCTTAGAATTTTAAAGCAAAATCAGTTCTTTTACACCAGTCTTCCATTTCCTGTTAAGCCATATGAAAAAACTGATTTTAACAATCCTGTTATTGATAAGTTTTGTTCTCTTTTCCAGAGCACAATTAGACCTGAGATTTGATTCTCCCGGTGGCTACAAGGTATCATTCTCCACTACAATTTATTCAGATGTTGTATATACAGTTCCCCGCTTTGTATATTATGAAGAAAACCAGGAGCTGTATGCCGGGATCGATTTACTGGTTTTTAAAAGTGATGTGATTCGTTTTTACTCTTACTCGGCGAACCTGGAAGATATATATTTAATCAAACGCTTAGGATGGGTAATTGGCCGTCATGGCATTTTAACTGATGAGGTTATTTACAAGCTTTTTACAGTGCAGGAGCTAGCCATTTTAAACGCAAATGGCTTGCTGGGTTCGTATTCAAGTACAAGAGAGGCAAACATCACTATCTTCTACCTGACCTACGGATTCGGAATCGAATGGCCCTTCTTAGAGTCGTTCTCCATTAAAATTTCGGCGGGGGGAACTTATGTACCTGTAATATTCTACACCAGAAGCGACGACACGTACAGGTATGATGAGAAATTTAGTCCATATTTTAATATTGGGATAGACTTTAAACCTAATTAAATTGCGCTCACCTATATGTAAATTTAATTACATACCTGATAGGTCATTTTGTTGAAAAGTTTAGACTTTTCTGTTAGCTTTTTCGCACTTTTGAGCTTATATTTGAATAGTCCATGGATTCTTTTCCGTATATTGAAATTTGTACCAAATGAACTTAAATAACGTTATGTTTGGTAATAATTAACGAATACACCTCACTCTAAATTAAATCGTTATGAAAAGAACAGCTCGATATTTGATTTTTACTTTTGTGATAGCAATGTTCCTTCCTGCTTATTATGCGTCAGCATCTTATTTGACAGGAAAAACCGTTTTAATAACCGGCGAAGGCGACAATAGCTGGATCAGCAATAATAAGGCATTTGAGATTCTTGAGGACTTGGATTATATCAAAGAATCCCTGGCTTATGAGTATGATCGCTCCGATATTTATAATAAACTTTATCTCTTCCGCAGTCCCACAGAAGAAGATCCGTATTTTTATATCAGTCTTGCTCAAAAGCACATGGGATCCAACACGTACATGTTAATAGAATATTTTAAAATTGACGCGACCAGTGGAGAGATTCAAGCTCAGGACCGGGTGAAAGATGTATGGCTTTCACTTTCAGACTGGGAGGAATTAAGGTCGATGAAATAGAGAATTCTCGAATAAAATAAAGGTTTGTCATGAAACACTTAAAGCGGCTATTTATAATAGCAGTTGTTTCACTGTGCGTTACCGCGTGTTCTGAAACACTGAAAATCCAGAAGCAGTTAATTGGTACGTGGGTCAATACCCAAACTGTTACAATAACGACCGTAAATGGTACATCAACATCTCCGGTTATATTAACATCTTCTACCGAAACCACCTTTGATAAAGGAGGTACAGGATGCGGCAGCAATAGTGGTTCGGGTGTCAATCCTTTTCCCAAGGAGTTTACATGGACAAATTTAGATTCTGAATTAACGATAATTGATCAGGATACTTTTGTACCATATACATATACGGTAGTGGAACATTCAAAATCTCAACTCATTTTAAACAGTGTCACGACTGGAGTTGTATCTAGTGATACTATCACCGTAGATATTACTATCACCTTGGATAAGGTATGAGGATTTGGGTTGGATCATCTGTCCTGCCTTACATCCTCTTTGTAAGTTCATAGATTCCTGTAAATTAGCAGGAAACTATCTTCTTGAGCTCAGAAGCTTCCAACATAACCATCAACGAATATTCCGTTCTTATAGGCCACTCTATAAAGTCTGAGATAAATTCCTTCCTGTCCAAAAAACAATATGACAAACTCGCGGTTTTGGTTGATAATAACACAATGAAGTCTTGTTTGCCGGTATTGAAGGAATCGTTGGAATTTTCCAATGAACCTCTGATCATCGAAATATCGGCAGGAGAGGAATTTAAAAACCGAACAGTTTTAGATACTGTGTTTGATCAAATGCTTGAACATGGGATCAATCGCAATTCGGTTCTGGTCAACCTCGGCGGCGGCATGGTTACCGATCTGGGAGGTTTTGCGGGCGCAACCTATCAAAGGGGAATTGACTTCATACATGTGCCTACTACCGTTTTGGGCCAGGTAGATGCAGCGATCGGTGGAAAGGTCGGAATCAATCATAAGAATATAAAGAACCAGATAGGAGTTTTTGCAGATCCTGTTGCGGTCTTTGTTGATGCAATTTACTTGCAGACGCTGGATGACCGCCAGTTAAGAAATGGATTTGCAGAGGTCATGAAATATGGACTCATCATGGACAAGACATTTTGGAAGGAAATTATTAAGAAGTATGGATCAAACTTTTGGCTTGAAGATTCTAAAACCATAGATCCGGAATTGATCTCTACGTGTATTAAGCTCAAAGCAGAAATTGTACAAAAGGATCCATTGGATAAGGGTATAAGAAAGACACTTAATTTCGGGCATACTTTTGGTCATGCTTTGGAATCGTTTTACGTTAGTCATGGATTAGAACTTTTGCATGGAGAAGCTGTAGCGGCGGGTATAATTGTCGAAGGTTGGCTATCACAAAAACTCCTGGAACTCGGAGATGTTGACTTTAGTGAAATAGTTGATCAGGTTAATAACGTTTTCCCGACTTTGGAAATAGCTGAACTGGATCCGGATAGTTTGATTGATCTCATGCGCCACGACAAGAAAAACTTCAACAATGAAATTAATTTCACCCTGCTACAAACGTTGGGAGACGCGAAGGTCGATAATCACGTTGATGTGGAGTTAATTACTGAGGCAATTGAATTCTTAAAAAAACTTTGACTCTCTGTTGAGAGTTAGCAGTTGGCAGTAAACAGTTGGCGGTCAGCAGTTGGCAGTCAGCAGCAAACAGTAATCACTTAGCAATCTGCATTGGACCTTGGACTGGAGACAGAAGACAGAAGACCGGAGACATTGAACGTTGAACATTGAGCGCACTCCGAAAAGTGTAAGAATAGATCATGCCACAAAAACACGAAAACACAAAATTTCAAAAATGATTGATATTTAATTATTTATATTTTGTGTTCTTTTGTGATTTAGTGCTTTTGTGGCGAAAAATGACTTTTAGGAGGGGACCCAACATTGAACTTTCCTTCATTCAAGCAAATCTTTTTTGGATTTAGGTTGTTTTTCAACTACCCACAAGAATCCATCTAACCTAAAATCCTCCGGATCAATTTTCGTTATGGGGTAAAAGACTGCTTCAGGTTTGGTTAGAAAGTTGACCTTGTCAATTTTATTATGCTTTAGATAAATTACAATGTCAGAGCAAATCGTCTTGTTTACACCGATAAATGCAGCACTGTCATCTGTAGCGTAGTAAATACTCTGGCCATTACCGGTAATAACCAGTTGCCTGAGCGTATCATCTCTAAAATAACCATGAATATCTTTTCCGGTCATTTGATTGTATAATACCGGATCTTCCTGACTTATGATGAAGGCCTTATTATTCAGATCGATCGCATCCATTTTATTGTTCCTCATGGCAATCACAATCGTGTCAGCATTCATCTGAGATTCATTTGACCAGATCACGGGGTCTTGATAAAGGTGGAAGGTTGAATCCTCATAAGTGTAAATGAGAGAATCGCATATCGCCTGAAAATCTTCCTTAAATATCTTTACATGGTGGTAGGCATGGAAGATCCTGTATTTATCGGAGCTATCCATTGTTGAGAACATGGTGTCGGCCGACATAAATAACGAGTCATATTCCATGACAGTTGTCATGAGGGGATGGCCGGTGATAGTAGTTTGCTCATGGTCCTCATAATACACGGCTTTTTCACCGTTGATGATCGTTTTACGATCCTCGCTGATCCATTCAACGTTTCCAATAGCCCTGCCAAAACCGATTTTTTTATCGAAGTAAAGAGTATCACCACTCATCTGATAAGTCGAGGTTTTAATGGTGGCGTGATCGGTAAACTGTGACGTTTCCTCCTTCGAATTAAACCATCCGTGCTCACAGTAGATGGTATCTTCCCTTCCAACAATTGTTGAAGGGCCCATAAAATGTACGATCTCGGATTTGCTATTATATCGAAGTGTATCGCAAATGATGGTGTATTCAGGGTTTATCAATCTCACACTATCCTTAAAATAGATGTCAGATGTTGTAGAATAATAATAACCATACCTGCTGGTAAGTACATTTTCCTCATCGCGTATGGTACCCCCGTTAGTATAAATGGCCATATCATCATCAGTCCGGTAAATAAGGTAATCAGTTTTGAGCGTCATCTTTTTATCGGTCAAAGTGATATTCTTGAACAACTCAGCTACCTTTGTGTTTCCATTGTACTTGAGGCTATCGGCATAGACATCTATTGAATCACCTTTCTTTATATGGACATGTCCAAATGCCAGGATTAAATTCTCAGTTTCGTAAAAATTCGCACTGTCACAGTTGAGATATACTTCCTGATGCTTGAGCCTGACGTTTCCTGTAAGCCGCTTGATCTTTTCCCCTCCATAATCCTTGAAAGTCAGCAGATCGGCATTGAGGATCTCTATCTTCGTTTTCTTCTGGGCAATGGAATCCCCGTGAAAAATAAAAGTCAATGTGATTATTAGAATGATTGATCGAAGCATGATTAACAAGCTCAATGTCAGATTCTGACTATGCTGAATAACGAAATAAAAGGGAAATTATTTGATGATATCTTTTTACTCTTGCACCTCCTGTGGTTTGTCTCTCTTACTCCTTCTTCCACCACCAATTTTTATAATTGCAGGGGTATACCTCCTTGGATTATCCTTGATGTCTTTTAATAGCAGATCGAGAGATCTTGCAGTTGACTCGAGGTTGTTATACAAGGCATCATCTTCCAACAAAAGGCCTAAAGAACCTTCTCCACTGTTTATCTTCTCAGTTATAAGATCGATCTCTCTTATCGCTTTTTCAGCGTTTACAATCGTTGTCTGAATATTTGCACGTTCTACCGAATCGCTAATGGCAGACAAGTTTTTAATTATATTATTGATCAAGTCATTATTTTTTGCAAGATTTTCAGAGATAGATAAGAAGTGTGTGATCATGGCTGAGAACCGCTCAGATTCTGCCTTAACAAACAAATCAATCCTCTTGGAACTTTTATTGAGATTTTCGATCGTGCTGGCAAGATTATCAAAACCCTGATTATACCTTTCGCGCGTACTATCACTCAAAAAATAGGAGATGGTGATCAGGATTGAATCCAGAGAGGAAAGCAGTTCTTCCGCTTTGATTTTCACCGGCTGGACCGTTTCATCCACCGACTGCCTCAGTGTTTTCTCGACTAATCCCGGAAGTGTGTCTCCGGATTGAATATAAATTGTATTAGCGTTAATCGAGTCAGGAAAGACCAATCTTATTGCCTTTGATCCCAGAATATCTGCACTGATCAATTCAGCTAAAGTGTTCTCAGGGATATCCATCTTGCCTTTAATATCAAGTCGGACTAACACTCTGCTTCGTTGATTATCCAAAAATCGAAGTTGCGCGACCCTTCCAACATTCAAGCCCCTTATCAGCACAGGGCTTGAAACGACCAGCCCATCAACACGCTCGTAAACCACGTAAACCATTTTGCTGGTGTTGAGTACATCTCTTCCTTTTAAGAAGAAGAATCCTATTATCAGGATAGCTGCTCCAATCAAAGCCATTGCACCTACCTTTACTTCTCTCGATATCTTCACGTTAATAATTTTTCTGTGCTCCTCAAAAAGGCTGCCAAAGTTACAATTAATTCAATTATATGGGATTCGAATAAAAAGAGGATCAATCGTCAAGCATCTCACGTGCTTCCTTGATTGAAATCCTTTTGTCCTGATAAAAGGCTACAACAAATGCATCGGTAAAACCACTTTTACGAAGTTTTTGCTGATAAGTTATAGCAGAGTTGATATTTGTGAAATTCCCTGTTCTGAACTTGACCATGCCATCTGGCAGGGTATCCGTCTCGATTTGACTTAAACTGCTATAGGGTTGACTACTGAGATCAATAGGTTTAGCCGAAGCGCAGATTTGAACCTTGAAAGTGGGTACCCGTGTCTTATCTATTGTTTCCTTGCTTTGATCTTGTTTTGGTGGGGTAGTATTTTTTTCTTTAATAACCTCGACATGCTTCTTTTCTTTACCGGTAAATCCTTCCATATCTTTTTTAAAATCCTTAAAACTTAAAAAGACTGTATATGCAATCTCATCTTGTCCGGATTTTGAATTTAAATATTTTTCCTCTCTCTCATTTGTCAAAAATCCTGTTTCCACTATTACGCTGGGCATCGCTGTTTTATACAACACCAGGAATCCTGCTTGTTTGACACCTCTGCTCTTACGTTTGGTGTTGAAGAATTCTTCAACCCGGGTAGCGAGAAGGATACTTTGGTCAAGATATGCATTTTGATACAGTGAAAAGATGATATGAGCTTGTGGTGAGTTGGGATTAAATCCATCATAATGTTCATTAAAATCTTCTTCTAATATTATGACTGCATTTTCCCTTTTTGCCACCAATAAATTGGCAGTATTCTTATGCTGGCCCATTACATAGGTTTCTGTACCGTAACTGGCTTTATTGGTAAAAGCATTGCAATGAATACTAATGAAAAGATCTGCCCTATTGCTGTTGGCAATCCTTGCTCGTTCATATAGCTCTATGAATACATCCGTTTTGCGGGTATATATAACTTTAACATCCGGGTAATTTTCTTCAATCAATTTCCCAAGTTTAAGAGCTATGTCAAGAGCCACATCTTTTTCTTGAGAAAAAAGGCCTGAACAACCCGGATCCTTACCTCCATGGCCCGCATCAATCACAATAGTATCTATCTTAAAATCGTTTTCATCCACAACCAATGCATAGCTCAGAAAAGCCAAAGCAAATAAGCTGCAACTGAACATAATCGCATTGAGTGACCTTAATCCGGACCTCATTTTAAACTTAATTTGTTTATAATCGAAGGTGACCATGTGCCTGTTATTATATAGTTTTGTTTAGTAATTTTTCAAAAATTGAAGTTTTCGAACTTTGGAACTTATCACTATACAATATTCTAAACGCCAGGCGTTGATAATAAGTTATACCGGGCGCAAATTGAAATTAATCAGAGTGTTCTAAATAGATTGCTTAAGGCATAATTTTTCACCTTAAAATTACAGCAATAAATATCAGTTTCCAATTTTCCGGTTTTAAGCCAATACTGCAATTATTTGTCCAAAGATTCAAAGGTTAAGAAATAAAATAATATGAAAGCTGCTTTTACAAGAAATACAATTAATTATCCGGTCGGCTTATTTTTTAATGAATCTCTGTCAAAGCCTTGCTACTAAAAGGGTTTCAAGCATTGTAGACACTAAAATTCAAGTTACCAAAATTTACCTTAAATAATATTTTTGAAAATCTTAATCCATTTCCCATTTTTATTTATGCTTTTTCCGGGCATTGTTCCGGATATAGAAGCGAAGCCTGTTCAGAAAACTGGTCAGCCTAAAATGGAAATTGTGGATACGATTCCTGATACGACCGCTATTATGGATACAATCAGGCCGGATTCGATCAGTTTTAAAGTATCCGCTGATAGTCTGGATGACGAGGTGATCTACAGTGCAAATGACTCAATTCAATTTGATGTGGTTAACCAGAAGGTATTTCTTTACGGGAATGCGCAAGCAAACTATCAGGACATTGAGCTGCATGCTGATTATATTGAAATAGATTGGGCCGCAAATCTGATCATAGCGAAAGGGCTGACTGAGAAGGAAGGTTATACTGACGGAGATCCTGTGTTCAAGGAAGGAGATCAGGAATTCCAGGCCAAACGGATCGTCTATAACTATAAATCTAAAAAGGGTAAGATCACAAAGCTGTTTACGAAGGAGGGAGAAGGTTATATGCATTTAGAAGAAGGCGTGAAAACGCCTGATGATGAAATTTATGGTTCAAACGGAAAATATACAACCTGTGATCATCCCAATCCGCATTTCTATATAAGAATCTCAAAACTCAAAGTTATACCAAATAAAGTAATTGCGGCAGGTCCGTCTAATCTGGTAATTGCGGATGTTCCATTACCTCTTTTTCTCCCCTTTGGGATTTTCCCTATTAATAATGACAGGTCTTCGGGCATATTATTTCCTGAATTCGGTGATTCCGAATTGGGGTTCTTCTTAAAGAATGGTGGATATTATTTTGCGATCAGCGATAACATCGACTTATCTCTTCGTGGTGATATATATTCACGGGGAAGTTGGAGGGGTAATCTCCAGACAGGTTATGCGAAGAAATATGGTTTCAACGGTAATCTGAATATTAACTATGCTGTAACCAAGTTTGGTGAGAGAATTGACCCCGGATTTTCATTAACAAATGATTTCTATGTTAAATGGACGC
>JACZTA010000112.1 GCA_022573915.1 Bacteroidota bacterium
TGCAATAGTTGAGTGCGCACCGCAGTCCGCAATGAGGAGTTTTGCATGAAGCGTAGATCCGTTTTGTTTAGAGCCAACCCTAACCCCTGTGTTGTCTGTTTCTACGGATCCTATTTCCCACTCCTCCAGAAAGTCGATGTGGTTATGTTTTTTTACTTCCTCGACAAGAAAGTTATCAAAATCTATTCGCTTGCTGATATAGCCCGGTGCATCTTCGCCAGTGCTGTATTCTGATTTGAAAGGAATGTCAAGCGACTGGGTATTTGGAGCCACAAACCGTACACCCCATGATCCTATTTTTTCAGGAAATACCGACAGCTTATCGGCTAACCCCCGATCAATATTTCGAAGAATACTTACCACTTTACCACTCAACGCGTCCCCACAAACCTTGTCCCGAGGAAATCTGGCTTTATCTACCAAAGCAATATTTACTCCCTCTTTTTGCAGAGCAAGTGCCGTCAGAGCGCCGCCGGGCCCGGCTCCCGCCACTATCACATCATATTCTTTTTCCATGCTAATACGCTTCTTTTTTTTGAAGAAGCATAAAAATAGCGCTTTTAGTTTAATGCCGTGTTAACAGTTGTGCGTTATTTCTCATGTTGTATTTGCTATCTTTGGTCGAGATCAAATACAATGCTTCGCTTCCTTTTATATAAAAATACCGGACTTCTGTTATTACGGGTTGGTATAGGATCGATGTTCATGTATCACGGTAAAGACAAGATGTTTGGTGGTCCCGAAGAATGGGAAGACCTAGGTAAACAGATGTCTTATGTCGGGATCAGCTTTCTTCCTGTTTTCTGGGGATTCATGGCTTCCTTCGCAGAATTTTTTGGTGGATTGCTGCTTATCATAGGCTTTTATTTTCGTCCGGCATGCATCCTTTTGTTCTTAACTATGTTCGTGGCTGCTGCGTTTCATTTAGGCCGCGGAGACGGTCTTGGCGGTGCTTCTCATGCGGTTGAGGCGGGTATTGTGTTTCTGGGTTTGATTTTTATTGGCCCTGGTAAATACAGTTTCGACAAGAGATGAACGTTGTAAAGTGATTAAACACTTCGAAGTGTTACGGTTAAATTCTATACATCTGATTATTTTAGCTCTCTCTACACTCTTTGCACCTGTGAGGGGGCTGTCACAGGATTATCTATTTTCAAAAAATACTGCGGCTTATATTTCTTTAACTGCCACCAACTCCATTAATAATGGGGTGGTTTGGGATGATGAAGAATTTACGGTTCCCATCGGTTTTGATTTTGAATTGCTGGGATCTTTATATTCAGAGCTTCTGCTTACTGATGGTCTGCTTATGTTTGGGCAAGACAATGATAAAATTATTTCGGCTTTCGGTTACGCCAATATTGGAGCTGATCTAATAGACAGGGCGGGTAACGATACGATATCTAAATCCCCCATTAACTATGAATTATCGGGTGCTTCCGGTAACCGAATCTTTAAAATTGAATGGAACAATGCCGGTTTTTATGATGATCAAAATCCTTATGCCGATTCTATCAACTTCCAGTTGTGGTTATATGAATCCGACGGAACCATCGAAATCCGCTTTGGTCCCGGTTCTGTTGATACCAGTTCGTATTATTTAATCAATGGACCGATCGTAGGTGTTGGCAGTTATGATTACTTTTTCAAATTCTTCATCGATGGAGTATTTCTTTTTGGTCCGGCTAACATTCCCGGCTCTGTGGATACGCTGATCACCGCTCTTACAGGTACCCCCGATTCCGGGACAGTTTATATTTTCACAAAAAACTACTCCTACATTCATCCCGAGAAATCAGAAGTGCCGGATAATTTTATTCCATCTGTAATTCATGATCGCCTGGTTGTAAACGGCATTCTTTCTTCTGATCCACCAATACTTCTGATCTATGATCTCAGTGGCCGCTTGGTTTTTACCGGAAATTTAAGAGATATAAATAATACAATAGATGTTTCGAGTATTCCCAGCGGGATCTACTTTTTGAAATTGATCTTTAAAGAGAGGATTATTTTAAAGAAGGTTATTAAGAACTAGTTATTCTTATTCTTTTATTTAAATAAATATTAATCGTAATCATAAGGATGTTAGTTTGGTTTATAAATTTATTGCTTCTCTATTGACAAAGTAAACTCTCTTCTTTTATCAACACCTCACTAACAAGGATGTTAAAATCTAATGCTTGATTTTCAATAGCTTGTCTGTTTATTAACAACCTGTGGATAAACTAGAATCTTAATAAAAGAAAGAAAACATTTAAAAATAATCTGTTTATAAAACCTTTAAAACCATAGAGGTTGTCAACCGGAATAAACATTTTTGAAGAAAAAAGTGCCGGGAAAATAAGAGACAAAGAAATTAATGTGTTTTCCACAAAAAAACACCGTTGCCAACAGTGTTAATGTTGATAATGGCAAACATCTATTCTTTCAGGTTTGGTTGCTGATATAAATTATGGGTTTCAATATAGTCTCGCACAGGATCAGGAACCAGATATTTGATAGAGTGTCCGCCGGACAAGGCCTCCCGAATATGGCTGGAGGAGATATATAATAACGGAGTATCGAAGAATTGAATACTGGGGTGATCAAAATGTTTTGCTTTATCGGAATCAACTCTAGGATAAACATATATTGAAAAGTTCTCAAGGATGGACTCATAGTCTTTCCATTTTTCAAGATTCTCCACGTTATCAGAGCCCATTATGATTACAAACTCTTGGTTTGGGTGATCTCTTTTTAATTTGTTTAAAGTGTTGATAGTATAAGAGGGGCTGGGCAGATTAAATTCTATGTCAGATACTTCGAAGCGATGGTCATGTTCGGTGGCTCTTTTGACCAACTCTAATCGCTCATGTTCATCGAGCAACTCATCTTTTTCTTTAAGAGGATTGTGTGGGGATACGACAAACCATAGCCGGTCCAGGTCGGTAAAATCAACCATATAGTTTGCAATGATCAAGTGTCCAACATGGATAGGGTTATATGTACCAAAGAACAATCCTGTTTTCATTACCTTCTATATTGGCTTGAACCTTTCAAAGGGTTGCTTGCAATCATAACAATAATGAATCGATCGGCATAGAGCAGAACCGAACGGGCTGTTGAGGGTGGTGTTTTTACTATTACAAAAAGGGCAACTTGATAGGCGCATATTCTCTTGAGTCAACTCGCCTTTAAATTTTACCGGAGGGGCAATCCCAAAGTTTTTAAGTGCGTCCTTTCCTTTCTTTGAAACGCGGTTGGTCGTCCACGTGACGGTTTTGTCGACTATCACCTCAACATCACCATAACCCAAACTCTCTACTTTTTTCTTTATAGAGTTTTTAATTATCTCAATTGCCGGACAAGCAGTATATGTCGGTGCCATTGATACTTTGACTGTATTACTGTCGACCACCCTCACGCCGGTGATAAGTCCAAGATCGATCACAGAGATCACGGGTAGTTCCGGGTCCTTTACTTCTTTTAAAGCGTTAAGGATCTTCGTTTTTGAAGGATTTATTTTCTGTTTCGTTATCATATTACCATTTTGTTTCAGGGTCAATGGTTAATACCTCCGACATTTCGTCGAGTAAAGGCTGAAGGTGTTCCGTGTGGTGGCCTTTTCGTCCTCCAAATCCCACCTCCTCATTTTTAATATCCGGTAACTTGAGTTTTGCTCCCTCCAGTACGGGTGTTATCTCTTCGAACCACCTTGAACGTAATGCTTTTTCTCCCGGAAAGACTTTATTATCGATGAGCTCCTGCTCAAACTCACCCAACTCAAAAATACCCAGAGATTGATCAAAACATTCATTAATAGCAGTTTGTAATCTGGCGTGACTTTCTTCGCTGCCGTTTCCGAGTTGATGTATAAATGTGTCAGCGTGCAGAACAGGGTATTTCAATTCTCCGGTTATTTTTTTTGCCAGATTTACAAGGTTTTGTTCGGAGGAGCTTTCCAAATACTCATACCTGATTTTTTCTGCGTGATCAAAAAGAAAGTGCCGTATTAGGCTAAAGTCATATTCACCGTTAGGCATCTCTGTAAAATGACAACATTTAAATTCTTTACCCGGCCGTAAAAAAGCGACTGTATCCGGATCGGGTTCTCCAAAAGTCTCTTGTAGAATTGTATAAAGTGCGAGCGCGTGCCCGATCTTGTCCTGTGCCATAGACGAAAATGAAATATCCTCCTCTATAATTGGCCCAAGTCCTGTCCACTCTGAATTGCGGTGTCCGATGATCAACTCATCATCGGCCATTTTATAAATTAAATCCTTTATTGCTTTCTTTTTCATATTGACAAGGTTTCAATTAACCGGCATGGGTCTTTTTATATTCTGCGATCTTATCTCTTACTTTAAATCCACTGGCATCCCGGTATTTCTTTTCGGGTGAGGAAGCGGTGGCAAACATATCCTCGTCCTCCATATTAAAGGTGTATACTTCACGCGATGGAACAACCCATAGATTCACGCATTTTTGTCTTCGGCCAAATTGTTCTTTTGCAAACACTAAGGCTATTTCGGGGGTAGGCGCGTGAAGAGAGCCTACATGTTTATGATGATCACCACGTTTTTTAAGGTGAAACACTTCATAGGTATGCCAATTCTCTCCTTTTTCAAGAGCAAAACTACCGTCGTTCTTTATAAGAGACAACCTGTTAATTCGAGGATCTAAGGAATTTTCCATGCTATATTTATTTAAGCTAAAGGCATAACCGATTTATATTTTGGATCATACAAGGCGTTTCGAACCCATCTGCCATGTTCTTCTGCCCAGCGTCTTACCTCCAACCGTTCTTTATTACACGGTCCATTGCCATTGATCACCTCGAAGAAACGGTCCCAGTCCGGTTCTGTGTATTCCCATTTTCCCGTCTCGTCGTTCTTCTTGAACTTGGGATCGGGAATTGTCAGGCCAAGCTCGTAGACCTTCGGTATATATTGATCAAAAAACTTTTGCCTCATGTCATCGTTAGTGGCCATTTTCACTTTCCATTTCATAAGCTTTTCGGTATGTTGTGAAATCTTGTCGGGCGGGCCGAAGAAATGCATTATGGGCTCCCACCATCTATTGATTGCATCTTGCAGCATTTTTCTTTGTAGCGGCGTACCTGTAGCCAGATATACAAACCCTTCATGGCCTTGCTTAAGATGGAAGGACTCTTCGTAACAAATCCTCTCCAGCGCCCTGCAATATGGACCATAAGAACCGGTAGCGTTGATAAGCTGATTGACAATGGCGCCGGCATCTATAAGAAATCCAATTACCGTGACATCAGCCCAGGTTTTGGCCGGGTAGTTAAATACATTAGAATATTTTGATTTCCCATTGATAAGATCATTGATCATCTCTTCTCTTGATTTACCCAGGGTTTCCGCTGCGGCATATAAAAGATGACCATGTCCAATCTCGTCCTGTACTTTCGCTATTAAAGCCAACTTCCTTTTAAACCCGGGAGCCCGTGTGATCCATGTGCCTTCAGGCAATGCCCCGATGATCTCAGAATGAGCATGCTGTTCGATCATTCGTATCAGCTGACGCCGATATTCATGAGGCATCCAATCATTGGGTTCAATCTTCTCCCCCCGTTCAATACGAGCTTCAAAAATGGCTAGTTTTTTAGGGTCTTCAACTATCTCCTCACCCTTCTTTGGAGTATCAAATGCTGCACTGCTTCCGTACATGGCTGTTGGTTTATGTGACTTAATTGTTTAATAATTTGGGAGAATGAGGATGAGAATGGGAATATTTCGTCCCTCACTATCATTGTCATTCCCATTCTCACTTGTTTATCCCGTTTAAAATAAATTCACTCAAAGTCTCGGCTATATCCCGAGGGCTCATCTTACCATCTGCTTTGTACCAATCATAGATCCAGTTCATAGAAGAGAAAATCATCATGGTAAGAAACCTGTCATCCACTTCTTGAAATGATTGTTTGGCAATTCCGTCCTGAATAATATCTCTGAAGATTTTCTCATAGTTTCCCCTAAGTGCTTTGAACTCGGACAGCTCCGGTTCCGTTAGATATTTCCATTCGTGCAGGAAAACAGGAGCAGCCTCCAGGTTTGAGGTGATAACTGAAATATGCGATTCAATTGCCAGATGCAGTTTCTCGCCCGGAAAAACGCCAAGATCTTTTATTTCATCAATAGAGCTGAAAAATGCATCTGCCATAGAAATGCAAATATTTTTCAAGATCTCCTCTTTTGATTGAACATGATTATAGATACTTGAAACCTTGATGCCCAGATCCTCTGCAATATCTCTCATAGAAGTACCACTATAACCCTTCTCTTTGAAAAGTTTTTGGGCCACTTCCATTATTTGTTCCTTTCTTCCTATTGTAACAGGTTGTTCCATAATCTAAGATAAAACAATACTAACTAACATTCGTTCGTTTTTATGGTAAATCGAAGTTAAAACAATATGCTGAGAATTCAAAATTGTAGAAATCAAAAGATATTGTGGGGAAAAAGTAGTATTTTTACGTATAAATGAGAACGCATGTAGCCCACCTTCTCTGGCGGCGGGCAAGCATGTGGCAAGGTTGATCTAATAATTATGAATAGACAAACGATAACTAATTTGAATTTTATCCTGATTCTATTGTTTGTTACTTTAGGGAGTTGCAGTAAAAAACAAAATATTGCTCATCAACTTAAAGGTAGTTGGAATGTGGACGAGTATGAACTGGAAGAGTACGTTGATGGTGAATTGAAGAATAATGAAGTTCGATATAATGAGGGAACGTTAACATTTTCAGAGGATGGAACGGGTACTTCAAGCGGGTTTAATTTTGTAAGTGGGCAAACTTCTTTTACATGGTCCAATACCAGTGCAACCTTAACGATAACTGCCGGTGGATCTACAATAGAATACGATATTATAGAAAACTCTAACACAAGTTTCATTTTCAGGCTTACGACTATTGTCAACACCAATGAGAAGGACATTGAAACCTGGACTTTGAGCCCTAATTAAATATACCCAACAAAAAGATAATTTATCGTGGAACAAGATGTACAAAAGATGGTTCAGGTGTATACGGAGGCGACCCCGAACCCAGAAGCTATAAAATTTGTATCCAGCCGGGTGCTGTTGCATTTGGAGATCGCCGATTATCCGGATCAGGAAAGCGCATCAGGTTCTCCGTTTGCGCTTGCATTGTTTGAATTTCCCTTCGTTAAAGCGGTATTCCTTTCCAATAATTTTGTGACCATCATCAAAGTTGCGAAATACGAATGGTTTGATATTCAGTCTACTCTCAGAGAATTTATCAAAACATATCTGGAAAGCGACAAAGAAATAATTTCTGCAGGCAACGGATCATCCAGTATGATAGAAGACAATTCAGCGGATAGTGAAGTTGTAAAAAAGATCAAGGAACTTCTTGAGAAGTATGTCAGGCCCGCAGTGGAAATGGATGGCGGAGCTATTCAGTTCAAATCATTTAATGAAGGCGTGTTAAATCTTATTCTAAAAGGTTCCTGCTCAGGCTGCCCATCGTCTGTGATAACATTGAAGGCAGGAATAGAAGGGATGCTTAAGCAGCAGATTCCTGAGCTCGTTGAAGTGGTGGCCGAAGATGGCTAGTGGAAAGATAGAAGATTATAGACGCTTGATTGGGGAGGTTTGATTTGATATATGATTGTCGATATAATTTCAGACTTCATATATTAGATTAGACTTTTCTCGAATCAACATAATCCTGTTATCACCGAAAATAACAACTAGCTTTTAACCATGAGCTTAAACCCTGTTCCGTGTACATTCATTAGTTCTACGGCAGGATCGTTGTTAAGATACTTGCGGATCTTAGCGATAAACACATCCATGCTTCTGCCTTTGAAATAATCATCCTCGCCCCATATTTTATTAAGGGCAGTCTCCCTGGTGACTAACTGGTTTAGGTTGCTGCAGAGAAGTTTGAGCAATTCAGCTTCCTTAGTAGTTAATTTATTCTGATCCTCTTTGTATTTGAGCAGTTGTTGGTCATATTCAAACTCATATTCTCCTATCTTATAGGTTCCATTGGTACCAGTCTGAATTTGCACGCGTCTCAATACAGCGTTCATACGCATCTGTAATTCTTCCATACTGAAAGGCTTGGTCATATAATCATCTCCGCCCACCTTAAATCCCTTCAGGATATCTTTGTTCATGGATTTTGCGGTGAGAAAAATGATTGGAATTCTTTTGTCTGTTTTTCTTATTTCGGCCGCCAGCGTAAATCCATCCTTTTTAGGCATCATCACATCAAGGATCAACAGATCAAAATCTGTGCTTTCAAAATACGCTATTGAGCACGCTTCCCCGTCGGTACAGAGCGTTACGTCGTGGCCTTTCAGCTCCAAATATTCTTTTAATACTATACCCAGATTTGGATCATCCTCTGCCAGGAGGATCTTTGTTTTATTACTACTGTTCATGATGAAATCCCTGCATTAAATGGTAGAAAAATCTCAAAGCGACTGCCCTTATTCAGCTCGCTCTTCACAGTAATCGTACCTCCGTGTGATTTAATGATATTGCTCACATAATTCAATCCCAGGCCAAATCCTTTTACATCGTGCACATTACCGGTAGAAACTCTATAAAACTTGTCAAATATCTGCCTGATAGTATCCTTCTTCATCCCTATGCCCGAATCCTCTATCGCCAATGTTATCCCTTGTTTATTGTTTTTCGTGGTAATAACAATCTTAGGATCTTTCGGAGAATACTTATTAGCGTTATCCAACAGATTGCTGATCGCACTACTGAGATGAGCTCTGTCTGCGTTGATTATTGAATTAACTGCATATAGATTGGTTACCACAGTTCCGTTCTTTTTCTCAACTTGAAGATTAATATTACTAACTGCACCCTCTAAAATCTCATGAAGATCAAACTCCTCGAAGGAAAGTTTAACCTTGCCTCTATCAAGCAATGCGGTTTGCAATATTGTATCTACATAATCCTGCAGACGACTGTTTTCCTCATGTATCACATCGAGGAAACGCTTACTTTGACTTTTTTCCTTCGATATAGTTGGATCTTTTAAAGCTTCAGTCGAAAGCGCAATAGTTGCTATTGGAGTCTTTAGCTGATGCGTCATGTTGTTTATAAAATCTGACTTGATTTCAGACAATTTCTTTTGTTTCATCAAGGTGATGATGGTATAAGCAAACCCAAATGCAAGTACAAATATCATTAATACAGAAGGTAGAAGATTGCCCCACATAGACATAAGAAGTCGAGTTGACTTTTGAGGGAAGACCACGGCAATAAAATAATTCCCATCGCCAAAGATGTTTCCCGGAAAGAGGTTTGCCTTATAAACGTTCTTTGTATCGTCACCGGAAAGGCTTCGCAGTTTTGGTTCAATTCCTTTTTCCGGATCCTGTTTATATATGGTATAGAAAAACGGTAAAGTAATTCCAAAATCTCTCAGTTCGGAAGTAATCAGGGAATCCAATGAAAAGGTATCGATCCTGTCGAAAAGCCTACTATCCTCAAACACCAAATCCAGATAGATGCTTTTGTAAATTTCATTTTTCTCCTGATTCAACGTATTGGAAGGGATAAGGATTTTTGTAATTACTCCGGGCTCCAACGATGTGCCGGAAGCACTGCTTATAATCTCAAGACATTTTTCCTCATAATCACAATCATCATAAATAGAGTCGCAACATCTTAAACTCACTGTAGTATGGAAAGCGCTGGTCATTCTTCTGGGATAAGGAATGACTGAATGCGAATCCTCTTGTGTGTGAACAAAGTGTACAGAATTCTCCAGCGTTTCGCGAAATCTGGCTCGCATTCTTTCTGAGGGTAATCCAGGTACCCTCACCGGTGTGACCTCCTGAAGGTCTGGGTGAGTTGTACTGACGTGCTCCATATAATCCGTTAGAAAATAAAACGCGTCTCTCTTTTCGATCTTCTCAGCCACGATAGTCATGGCTTTTGTCACGGATTGATTGAACAGCTGCTCCTTTAGCCTTATAGAATCGCTTAACCACTGTATTTGTATCGCGGTAAGACTCAACAGCGCGAGGCCCATCATAACAGATATTAATATTATATGCTGTTTTTTCATCATTACAAAAATACGGTTTTCAACTACCTAATGCTTGTTATTAACAATATTTAACAATAGTTAACGAGGAATTAACATACTCGTGTTAATTGATAGTTTACATTTGTACCTATCAATTAAAAATATAACGCAAGAGTTCATATTAAAATATATAAAGGAGAAAAACCATGGTAGCAATTAAACTATTTACTATTAAAAATTTGATGCTTTTGTTTACTGTTTTTGCATTCGGATCAGTTAATGCGCAGACGGCTAAAACCTTTAAGGTTGAAGACGAAGGCAAAAATGTTAGGGTTATGAATGAGTCTAAGCTCCTGATATGTGATACCATATGCAAAAATGGTACTAAAGGTAAATGTTGCATGTTCATCATGGGCAGCGATGGTAAACACCGTTTCATCATGAACAGTGAAAATTTGGAATTCGGTGCTTTGAATGACGAAAGTCCATACATGATTTATATAGACGAGATGTTGGGGGATGATCTTTTGAAAGGTAATATCGATACAACTATTATTAAAAAACTGGATGGCGGTGAAATGATAAAAATCATTTTACAAAGAACTGAGGGCGAAGACGAGAAAGGTGTACTAAGAAGCATGGAGAAGAAAATGATCTATATCATTAAAACGGATGGTTCAGAATTTAAAAAAGAAATGGAAGTGATCATGTTACGCGATCTGGATGAACATCTTACAGACTTCAATTTTGATGAAGAAAACGTTGTTGTTCATAAGGTGCAGATTGAAGAGGGAGAAAATGGAACAAAGAAAGTTCGGACAATTATAATAGAAATAGACGACGAAGGTAACGAGCATATCCATGAGACAGTTAAGTACCACAAGATCGTAGAGATTGTAAATATTGAGGAGGGAGATAAAATGATATGGAAAGGCCAGGATGCTGACCTACAACGCAACGACCTTGATATAGAAGAATTAAACATTTATCCGAATCCAAATTCAGGACAGTTTTCTTTAGAATTTACATTATCTGAATCAGGGACTACCACTATCAGCTTGTATGATTTGGAAGGAAATGAAGTGATGAAAGAAAAACTCAAGGATTTCAGCGGTAGTTACAGCAAGCAATTTGATCTGTCAGATCAACCCAAAGGTGTCTACTTTCTGCAAATCAAACAGAATGATAATCAATATTATAAAAAGATAATCTTACAATAATAGTAGCTGTCTTTATAGTGGGAGCGGTGCTGGGATCATGGGCCTGGCACCGCTTTTTTTGTTTTATTGGCTAATTGTCCGCAAGCCGCATCTATATCTTTTCCCCTGCTTCTTCTAACATTGGATATCACACCCATGCGATCCAATCTTTCCTTAAAATAATGCATTCGGTTTCCGGAGGCGCGCTTGAATCTTGCCCCGCTTATCTCATTATATTCGATAATATTGACCTTACTGGGAATTTTCTGCGTAAAATTTGCCAGTTCGATGGCATCTTCAGGCCCATCGTTAAAATCTTCTAAAAGAATGTACTCATAGGTTATTCTCGTTTTAGTCTTTTCATAAAAATATGCCAGGGCTTCCAGGAGTTGGTCCAGAGAATTTTGCTCATTAATGGGCATGATCGAACTTCTCTTTTTATCATTGGCTGCATGCAGCGACAGGGCCAGGTTAAACTTTACCTTGTCGTCTCCCAATCGTTTGATCATCTTTGCGATCCCAACCGTTGATACGGTTATCCTCTTGGGTGAAATTCCCAGCCCTTTAGGGTCAGTGATTAGATCTAT
>JACZTA010000113.1 GCA_022573915.1 Bacteroidota bacterium
CCGGTTCTTTACCCTCGATTTGAGTATTAGGTAGCTCTTGCTGAAAGGGGGAGAATCATATATGTCCAGCGCAGCATCCATATCGGATTCATATTTTCCATCTTTGATCCCATGATAAAGTTTGAAATAATTGTTCGAGGCAGTATTTGCCCGCTGACTAAAGTCATTGAAAATTTCAATTTTTTTAGCCTGTTCTTAGTTACTATTCTTATAATTTCTTGCAGCGTATGCATTCTGAGCTATTTGCGTAATTGCTAAAATACGCATCTAATTTACGAAATCTTTTTGGATATGATAAAATAATTTGTAAATTACGATGTTACTATTGCCATTAAAAAGTATTTTAACTCATGGTGATAGTGGGTATAATTGTAAGTAACATTTTTTCACTAAAAAAAACCTGAATGTTATGGAAACAATTATATCGATCATGCTCTATTTGAGCCTGATGTTTAGTCCCGACAGTTATTATGAATCTGAGTACGATGCGATTTACGAAGCGAATGCACAAACAATTGAAAATATTAGAAATGATGCAGAGCTCTACGATCAAATCTGGGCAGATTTTGGGACAGATGCGGCGGCTATTATTATCGAGGACGATCAGGAATTATAACCTGTTATTAAATACGTTCTGAAGAATTGAATAGGGGAGATCGTTCTGTTGTCGTTAATATAACCATGATATATTGAATTATTATATTAATTAATAAACTTTAAATTATTTGTATTGACAGAGCAGTTTCAAATAGAATGGTCCCCCCTATTTGAAAATGAGATGTTGGATCTGGTGAAGAATGAAAGTTCATTCCTTTCACTTGATCAGGGCATCTTGATGTATGTACGGTATAATAACTCGGAGCAAGGAGAGATGCTAAACGCAGTTCCCCTGTACCTTGGAGTAATGTTGCCAAACCCTTCATTTGAAACAATGAAGGATAAACTTATTCATAACCTGGGCAGACATGAGATGAGTGAAATCTTTCGTCAACCGGGGCTTGAGAAAGTTATTATTGTAATAGGGAAAGTAAGTAATGCTGAAGGTGGATTCGTATCATCTGAGATGCTACAGGTGGTTCAACGAATGCTGAACCAACAATATAACCCGGTATATTATGATAAACCGGAGGAGGTAATTATTTGAGAGAAATCAGCGATGCAATATAATCACTAAACTTTAAAATAAAGTTGAAGCGCAGATTAACAAATATGATTGGACAGTTACAAGAGGATGTCTACAAGGATTTCTATAAATCCTTGGAGAAGGAACACCTGTTCGATTTTGCGCGCCTCTTGGAGTATAATCGTCAGGAGGATGTGTCTGAGACAACGGTGATGAATGCATTGGACATTGATTCGGGCACCTACGGTAAGATGAAAGTAGATCTTTATGAAAAAATACAGGATCATTTACTTTCCAGATCTGATAATCCAAAATTGGATCTCATTCACAAGGTTTCCACGGTACCTCATCTAATTTATAATACAGACAAGGATATTGCGCGCGCCATCCTTGCTAAGCTGGAAAAAGATCTAATCGCATTCGATCTTCCATATCAGCTGACAACTGTTTACAGTGCGATGAAGAAACTGAATGTGAACTCTGAGAAATATTATGAAAATAGCCAGCAATACAATAAGCATGTTGCGCAAACATTGGCTCTGGATAAGGCTGAAGATATGCTTTCAGATTTTTTTAAGAAACTGGGGGAGTACATCGTTTCGCGAGATGACGAGATAATTGAGATATTGAAACTGATTAAAAGCAAGATGTCAGAAACTTCAGCACTGTACGAATCGCATCACCTGACAATTTTTAAGGGTATAGTAGACATTGCCTATGCTTTGTATGTCCCCGAGTCGGAATCAACTGCGGAAGATGATGCTATAGAAGACATCGTTAAAAGTGCGAGGTATATTTTTAAAGCAAACTCTGCGGATCCAGCTTATCAATATCTCAATTTGGTTTATCATTTCCTGAGTTTTGAATACTATCATAAATTAAAGATCTATAAAAAGGAGGATGAACCGTTTGAGGAGGTGAACAAAAATCTTCGACCGTTTCTTCAATATAATTACTACACATATCCGGCGAAATTCTTAATATCGAAATTAGAACGGTATGTCCGAATGGACAAGGAGGACAAACTGTATAAGGAGAATCAAAATCTGCTGAAGTATTATAATCCGAGTAAAGAAGATCTGGGCAACCATATTTTATACAAGCAGTATCTGGCTGCTTGCTGTTATTATAAAGAAAAATACCAGGAGGCCATTCAGCATTTACATGATCTGGAAAATGACGCAGTATTAGATCAGTGCAAGCATGCCTCTATTGAAGTAAATCTATTATTATCAATTTGCTACCTGTTCTCTAACGTACCCGATCAGGCCAGGATATGCGCAGATAAAGCAGCTAAGGATATCAAACAAGCTTCCAACATTAACTACGAAAATGCGCGGCAATTCCTGAATATGATCAAGGGGAAAAACCTTGATAAAAAAAAGCTATTCACTCTGAGAGATAATTTCCTGCTCTTAAATCAAGGTCCTCAACAATTGCTTCAATATATTAAGATGGAGGATAAGTTCATAGACCACTTATCTTCCTTAGGTTGAGGCATTTCCAAGAATAATCTGCTGTAGGTGTGCAGAAGGCTTTAATTGAGTACTTTATTTTTAAAGTACTTGGTTGAAGCCAATATACCAACTCCAATATAACTTACAAACCACGCCCAATATCCAAGAATTGGGTATCCAATAGGTATCCAAGTCAGTATCATTATACCTCCAATGACCAGCATCCACAAAAGCCAGCGCCTCAGCTTGGTATAATAAAAAGTCCAGGTGAGACAAATGATCAAAGGCGGTAAAATAATCCGTAGAGCCAACCATATCATTTTCCAGGACAATTCTGAGAGCCCTAAAAATGCACTTTCCAGCATTGTGTACCCATATAACCCGCCTGACTCACCGGGTGCAATATCGATGAAGTAAGAGAAGAAAAATAAAATGGAGAAGCTGATGAAAATGATGTCTGTTCCACGCATATTAGTTCCATTTAGGTTAGAAAAAATTTAAGTTTGAACGTTATTTAACCTGATTTAAAGTAAACCTAAGGTTTTTCACTTCACCTCGTACCTTTCCTTCCAGGCGAACGAAAATTTTAATACTGTCATCATTCGCGTACCTTAAATAGTTGATCCGCTGCGGAAAATCATGATCATAGTTTTCGAATTGCAGGTTATAGGGATTGAGGCTGATCATTCTGAATCTTATCGGTTCACCTTCGTTTTGATCTTTGACCACAGCAATATATTCTACATGATTTTCTGTCCGTCGTATAAATAGATCCTCAAATACCAGAGTATCACCTCCGATAATTTCGTATCCTATACCTGCGTAATTATCCTCGTCCTGCCTCCACCATTTTTCATAACCAAGCTCTCCTTCGGTTTCGTGCATCCACGAACCGATAATCCATGAGTACTGATCAAAATTTTCACTTTGATAACTCGTCCTGCAGCCGGATATCGTTATAACCAGAATAAAAAGTGAGAAAAAAGCATCTCTGTATGACATGATCTACTTTTGAAAATCTTCAGGAAAATTGAATCGTATCAAAAATAAAAATTCTTAAAAGAAAAAGCTATTCTGCTTCTAGTTAAGATTGTCTTTGAGTATTTGCTTGATTTGCTCGGGTGAGGATACCTGTAGATCTAATATTAACTCCATATCCTTTTTAACAATCATGTCAATCGAACCAAAACGAGGGATGCCCTCCTTCACGCTAAATGCCAGGATGAGGACCTCTTCTCCTATCGGTACGTTAACAAATTGTGCTTGATTTCCATCACTGTTGTTGTCAGGAATTATCGAATTGATATTCTTAAACACCATTCTGACAATAGTTTCCGATGAATCTTCAATTTTTACATTGACTATGGTGTTGTTGTTTGCAGTTGCAACAAATCGGTCGCAGTTGATCCAACCCAGCCTTGAGGAACTAAAGATATATGTATCAATTGTTCGTGCAGCTCTTGAATAATCTTTATAGTCGATCAATTCAAACGCTCCCCATCGCCGATTTCTTCGGACGATCCTGGTTGATTCGAAAGACGTTTCAGCAAGCTGAGCATCCCCTTGAAGTTCTTCATCGGACTTTACCTCTTCCCAATCCATTTCGTTATTCTTAATTTTGCCTGCAAAAAGTTTAAAATCTACTCTCTGGATGGTTGCAGGAAATGTGATATTCATCCTCGATCCTTTTCGGAGCTTGAGTTCTTCGTTACCGGATTTGGCTGTAATGTTAACCATTCCACCTGATTCCAGTAATCTGTCCCCTGACATCGTATGCAGGTTGGCCAGCACCATATGAGACATGTCAAAAAACTATTGCAGTTCCATTTCCACTTCACCGGTAACGATCTTGCCTTTATTATTGACTAATGAGTTCTTAGGGATATTGATAAGCGTCCCCCAATTCCCGTTGAGGATAATATCATTTTCGGCGGAGGCCGTAAATATTTGAACATCATTATTAAGGCCCTTCATGAATTGGATAATCTCGTCCGGATTATCTATTATGAAGTCGGTATCGAGGATAGGTTCCAGTTGAACCATAACCTCTACTCTCCTGTTGAGCCTTTTACCTTCTTCGTTATCATTTGTCGATACAGGAATCGATTCACCCTGAAAAGAAATATTCATTTTATCCGCGGGGATTCCGCTCGATAATAGGAAATGCATCGCGGCTTCTGAGCGATGTTTAGAAAGTACCATGTTATACCGGATGTTACCATCGCCGTCGGTATGCCCCACGATGTCTATATATTTGAAGTCCCGGCCTTCCAGTTCGCTGAAAGTTTCTTCTAAAACGGCCATGGCTTGTGCATTTAACTCGGCTTTGTCAAAGTCGATTAACAGAACCTTCTTAAATGTAGTTTGAGCGCTAAGATGGGTTAGTCCGGCGAATCCGATTAAGCATACTAACATTAAGCTTTTCATGGTCTCATTAATTTAGAAAGCAAGGTTGTACAAAATGCGTGCTAGAAATATATAACGGATACTAATGTTGATAGATTGCCGACGTGCTAACTATTCCAGGAAGTGAAATTATGGAACAAATTCCTTGTGATTTAACAGATTAGACTGTAACAATAAATGAGAGGCAGAAATCAATTCTCATTCAATTTAGCATTGATAATATGCTTGAGCATCATGCGATCCTGGATGTTCACGAGTAGGTTCGTGCCAAGCTGAATAAACCGCTCTTCGATTAATAATTCCCTGATTCTTCCAAAAGCACAGGGAAGAATTCGTATTCCTTCGGACGACCTTATTTAAATGGTACGACCCATACCCTGAATCCAAAGTATATCTTCTAATTTTAAATACTCACCTGGGGATATTGATACTGCATGTGTTTTATCCTTTTCCATTCCCATAAAAATTTAGAATGCACAAGGTAGGTCTAAGCTATCGATGCAAAAATCTGAAAAGTCCCCGGATATAACCCGGGTAAGAAAAATAAGTAAGACACTCATATGTTTAGGGCCAAACTGCACCTCTGTAGAAATACTTAATTGGGAATGGTATATAACCAAGTTGTATATGAGCCTTCTCTAAAGCGGGCATCGCATCCTGTTAGCTTGCAAGGAGTATATTTTTTTAGGGACTAAAAATAATTTTATCGATTTAGATTGTGATATTTACACTAGATTTAACTTTTAAATCAAAGGATCCGTTATGAAAATCAAAACTATTGTCTCGCTGTTGTTTGCATCGATGTTACTCGTTTCTGTTTCTTGCAAGAAGCCTGATTTATTAATACCAAATTGCGACTTATCCAATCCTACCTACGATTCGGATATTAAAACGATCATTGATTCCTACTGTACAGGGGGAATATGTCATGATGCCGGTTCGAAGAGGGGAGACTTTACGAACTATGCGACCATGTTTCCCTTCCTGACAGCAGACAAGTTTGAGGAGAGAGTTCTTGTGCTGCAAGACATGCCACGCGGAAGAAGCAAAGTCTTAACTCAGGAGGAGATTGACAAAATTCAGTGTTGGGTGGATAATGGCTACCCGGAAAACTAAGCGGAGCACTTCGGGCCTGACGGCCCTCGATAGCTGATAGCTGATTATTGACGTTTGAGGTTTCCGCCAGAGAGGCGGACAAGTGATTTGATTGCACATTGGAACTCAATCCCAATTCTTTTCCTGCGAACAATACTTTGCCGGCTTTAAATTGATAGTGCCGGGTAAACCATCTGTATAAAGCAGTTATAAAATGGTCACGCTCTGGCTACGCATGGATTATTGGATATATTTTAACAATTATGAATTAATTATTGGTATATACAGGATAATCCATATATTCGCTCCTGTTCAAGACGATTTTATTAACCTGTAAAAGATAATATTATGAAATACCTTGCACTCGGAATTAGTTTATTATTCATTATTGGACTTAGCTCCTGTAAAAAGGATTGGGTTTGCACATGTACTTATGATGACGGTGTTACCGGTACTGTAAGCGTTGATGTGGATATTCTTAAGGCTTCAAAATCTGACGCTCAAGAGGTTTGCGATGCTGCTGATGTTACATGGAAACTAATCGATCCTAACGCTACTTGTGAGTTAAAATAAGTGTTGATTATATTGATTTAAGTGGATCTTTCCATTTGGTTTTGGAAAGCATATTAACTTAAGATTTAACAAGCTAATTCGGAATTTTTCTGAATTAGCTTGTTTTTTACTCATTCATCTTCTCGAATGTCAGCGCTCCCGACGGACGATTCGGGTCTGACGGCCCTCGATGGCTGATAGCTGATTATTGACGTTTGATGTTTCCGCCAGAGAGGTGGACAAGTGATTTGATTGCAAATTTAATCGCAATCCGAATCTCAACCACACATTTTTACCCTCCGCAGCTTTTCGCAATCACCGAAGTGTAACGAAGTTGATAGCGTAGGCGGGCACGCTCACACCTTCTCCGCATCCATCTTCTCGAATGTCAGCGCTCCCGACGGGCGATTCGGGCCTGACGGCCCTCGATAGCTGATAGCTGGTTATTGACGTTTGATGTTTCCGCCAGAGAGGCGGACAAGTGATTTGATTGCATATTTGATCGCAATCCCAAACACAATCACCGAAGTGTAACGAAGTTGATAGCGTAGTCGGGCACGCTCACACCTTCTCCGCATCCATCTTCTCGAATGTCAGCGCTCCCGACGGGCATTGCTGAACCTGGTCAATTGTGTCTTTGCTGCTGGCGCCATCCACATTAACCCACGGCCGTACTTTAGGATTGAAAACCTCCGGGAGGCCATTAAAACATTTGCCTGAATGAACGCATTTATGTGGCTTCCAGATCACTTTAACCTCTCCATTGGCATATTCCTTTGTGGTTAATTCATCGCGGTCGCTTTTAATACGTTTTTTCTCACGGGCAGGAATAAAATACACCAACGGGGTTACGACCAGCATTCCAATGGAGATGCGTGTGTCAACAAACGCTGCAAGCACAGCCAAACCATAGAGGATAGGGCCAATCCATTCGATTCGTGCTATCCGTTTCTTTTCAGCGATGAGTAGAGAGTCTTCGCAGATATCACTACGGAACATGGAATAGCTGGACATGATCTTGAAAGCCAGGGATCCCATTAAAAATACTGCCGCGAGCATGATGTTAGCGGCTATTGAAAATGGATGCTCACCCATGTAACCGGTTGGAAAAGGTATGAGAGAGATCCAAAACAAAAAATGCACGTTTAGCCAGATGAGCGTATGGTTGGTGGTCTCTAACCGGTGGAAAAAGCTATGATGATTGACCCAAAAGATTGCTACTACCAGGAAACTAACCATGTATGCGATAAGCTGGGGCATCAATTCAGGCAGGGCGTGCAGCAATCCACTTCCGCCGTCACCTTCATGGATCTCAGGCATCTCCAGTTCCAATACCAAAATGGTGATGATGATGGCTATTACACCATCGCTGAACGCCTCGAGGCGCGTTTTTGACATTTCCCAAGCCATCGCTCAAATATAATATTTATATTTAAGGGTGAAATTGCTATTCAAGTATTACTCAAATCGGGATTTTGAATAACCTGTTTGAAACTTGCAAGCGCGCGCCAGCATGTGTAATTGGAGTTAAAGAATAAATAGAACATCCGAGCTACCATTAATCTCTAGTATGAGTACTCTTCGTAGAGATACTTGGTCCTATCGTTTTTTGTAACGGGAAACCCCTGCGTATTATACTTAAATGAATCCTCAGATGAACTTGTCTGGTCTTCTACACCTTCAATCATGAAAAAATGGATATCAGCGGTCTTGATAATATTATTTGGATTGGTATTTATTCCGGGAACCGGCAAATTATGGAATGCCTGGTAGGGGTTATGCTTATTATCAAATTCGAATAGTGTTTTATTGGCCAGGGCCTTCTCTCCGGATCCGAATACTTGAAATCCGTTCCTCTCGATAAGGTTTCCTTTTCTGTCATATTTGAATTCAAAATAGTTTGATATATTATTGTCATGATGAAAAGTCAGTCTGCTGATTCTATTCTTTTTGTCATAACTATAAATAGAAGACCCTAAATAATTAGTGGATTTTGTCAATTGCCCCGCAGCATTATACTCATAGTTGGTTGTGTGACTTATTTCCGTGTTTTCGGGATTTGTCCATTCCGTTCTTATTCTTGAAGCTTCAATCACAGCGGAATTACTACTAAACATAGCCCAGTCTTCATACACATCCATCGATATCAATTGACCGGCTTCATTATAATTATAATAGGTATACCGTTGTTTACTTTTTTCTTCAAGTATTTGGTTGTTATTGGTGTAGGTGTACTTCCAAACGGTATCAACCCCATACAACACAGTGCTCAAACGGATGTCAACTCTATTTTGAGCATTTGCATTATTGCCTTGTTCCCGGGAACTGAAGAACATTAGCAATGTCAACGAGGTGATAAGTAGTGCGTGTTTCATGTTGGTCTATTTAACGTATGGAGCGTTCTGATGTTGTGCTCGTCTTTAATGATTGTTATTAATCTTAATAAACAACTACGTAATTTTATCATGGGCTAACTCGTTTATGGAACAACGCAATTGGCAATCTAAAAAGCTCATCACAGAATCGAGGTAACTCATTATATGAAAGCGAATTTAACACTCCTGTTCTTATTCTTTTGCATTCTCTCCTTTGGCCAAAACTCATTTGAGGTTTATCCAAAATCAATTGACTTTGGAACAATTTATTTTGACACCGTTAACATGAACCGTAATCATTATGCGGGTCGGTCGGAGAGAAAGAATATCTGGGTGAAAAACCTTGGTGATACCCCTTTGAGTATTAAGACCGTTAAGTGGGGATGTAACTTTTGCCCAACTTTCCATCCTAGACAGCCCATCTTACCGGGCGATAGCGGATTAGTCAGCTTCTATATCAAGGTAGATGGTTACGAAAGATTAATGCACAAAACTATTACAATTGTGACGACTGCGGGACAGGAGACCGTCACATTCGGAGCCACTCTTAAATATATGCCTCATTTTTTTGAAACTGATAGTACACATTTTTCATTTCCTGATATTAATAATCGTAATCGCTTTATGCTCGGGCGGGACACAATAATAATGTTCAGTGTAAGAAATATTTCGGATGAGGAATTAATTTTATCTGATTTCAAAGCAGACGCCTTAATAAGCATTGATACCGCTTCAATAATCTTACCGGCAGGACAATCCAGGACGATTTATGCAGAATTCAAGGCCAGGATCCCACCGGCGCATTATCGTATGACAACAGTAGGGCCTTGGATTAATACGTATTCTAAAATCTATTTTTTCTCTTCAAATGGGGTATATAGAGAGTTAATTACAATTGCTGTGGATGTGACAATAACTACCGAAAGATAGACGATTCAGGACCCTCCTAATTATTTAATTCTTCAGTTTTGACTTGTTCAGATTTTTTAGAAAACCAATAATCGCGAGGACATCTTTCTTATGAAGTTTTCTTTTGAATTTGACTAATAATATCTTTTCAAATATTTCGATATACACATTATCAAGTTCGAAAACGGCGTTTAGGAAATTATAATCCAGATATTTTCGCGTTTGTTCCTCATTGTCTGATAATAAATAATATTTACTGCTGAACTTTGGATTTTCCTCAAAATCCAATTCCCCTGAACTAAAAACTTCCACAATTTTATCTGAAATCGTTTCCGGTCGGATAAACACATGCCCCGGATCTTTTTTGAGCATACTTAGTCCCATAAACTGACACTCAAAATACTTTCTCATGCCTCTTCCTGATCCGGACTTATAACCCAGTTTTATTGTGGCTACAAAGTTTTTAGTTTCAGCATCCAGTTTATAACACAACATAAGATCTATCAAAAAATAATTTTCAAAAAGCACCAATGACTTCAGGGTTTCGTTGAGTTGGTTATTTTCTAATGGACTAACCAGGTCTAAACCCAATTCTTCAGATAGGTAAAGATGGGCCTCCATGATTTGATGCCTTTCCTGCCTGGTAAAATCTGTTAAAAGTTTGATCACTGCCTGTTTATTAAGATGATCACCGCCGATAATTCTTATCTATCAATTCTTCGTATTCAGGATGCTTCTTGATGTAGGCAGTTACAAAGGGGCAGTACACGACTATTTTATACCCGTTCGCTCTTGCATAATCTAATCCTGCTTTGGCTAAGGTAGATCCAATGCTTTTACATCCAATTTCTTCCGGCACCCAGGTATGCATGAAGAACATCTTGTTGTCGCGCATGCGGTATTGGAGTTCGGCCGGATGATCCTCTATACGAATCTCGAATTGGTGATCTTGTATATTGTGGATTACCTGCATTTCATATATTTCTCTGGTTCAAGTCTTCGCGCATCGCCTTCGCGAAGCCGCTTCGGCAGAGCAAGGCCGGCGGATTCGCGGGACAGGTCGGCGGAGCGAGGCCAGAGGCGGACAGTGTCCAAAAAGAACCAAAAAATAAAGGGTTCTTTGATCCCGATAAAATCGGGACAGATCACTTCTAATCCTCGCCTCGACTTCGTAGCGCAAGCCGTTCGCGAACACATTTCCCCAATTCTTCTTCTATTTCTTGCTCGCTCGTGGGCTACTCACTTCTACTTTTATCAGGTAGATCATCCGTCTACGGCTCGGCTTGAAGTGAATACTGAATTTCAAAAATGCCGGTCGGCTTTGCAAATGAATTGTGGATAATAATATGGCCTAAAATTTTGGTTTTTTATCAAAAGTACTTCATGAAGTACTTTTTGCAGTTTTTACTAAAATAAGCATAAAATCGTTAAAATTTCATTTGAATTTTCGCATTTTTTTAGGCTTTTGAATGTGGCTTGCTAGTTCCAAAACAAAGTAATAATTGAAGTTAGAGC
This sequence comes from Bacteroidota bacterium, assembly GCA_022573915.1. Lineage (GTDB taxonomy): Bacteria > Bacteroidota > Bacteroidia > Chitinophagales > JACZTA01 > JACZTA01. The sequence goes on from JACZTA010000113.1 coordinate 11,433, forward strand.
ATCTAATGAGGTTCTCTCTACCTCAGAGGGCAGGTATTCAATATAATGATACGGCATGTTTAAGTATTGGGTGAAGTGGGTATAATATAATGCCGAACAAAAAAATGATTTAAAATGGTCTTTACAACATTATCCAATAATAGTAAAAAGCATCTCAAGATTGTGAAGCCGGACAGAGCTAAGAAAAAGGATATGGGAGCAAATGAGCTAATATTTTCAGGACAAAATATTAAGCAGTTACCAAGTAAAAAGGAAAATAATCACCTGAATGAAATTTACGAGGCGGTGGTGGAAGGATC
>JACZTA010000114.1 GCA_022573915.1 Bacteroidota bacterium
TATTCAAATCAGATAATTCGAATAATGTTAGTTCAGATACCAATCCAAATACCCGTTCGAATATCGGAATCAATGGATACGCCAATAAGGTCAGAAGCACATTCAGCCCCAACCACCGGAAATTAATCCAATCAATGGTTTCCAGCGAACCTTCTTGCACCAATGAAAGTCCAAAATATCCCAAAAAATATGCCAGTAAAATAATTCCGCTGGAAACAAGGAACTTCGACCAATAATGCAGTTTTATATTGGTAAAAATGGCGAATATGCCGACCATTAGGTTTAAAAATGCAAACTCAAAACTGCTCGGTACAATGAAACTGGTGATCAGGATCGTCGTGATAAGCGTGTATAAAGCCGTTCGGGCGTTATGAAATGCCCTGACCGTGATAGGCACGATACAGAAAGGTATGATAAAAACAGAAGGTAAATTAGCACGAACCGCTGCCCCTACCAGGTAGACCATCAACGTGATGAGGATTAGGATGAATGCCAATTTGCGTATGCTATGATAGATGGATCGCTCAAACAAATAGAAATAGATCATCAGGATAGCGAGCGAAAAACAAATTAATATAAAGTATCCAAGGGCGGTGAGGTAGTATTTTTTCGCCCCTCCTGTTGTACTCTCGTACTCCTCTTTCAACGAGATCAGTACCTGGTATTTCTCCTCCGTAACCTTGACGCCGGCTGAGATGATCTTCTCATCCTTCTCAATACTACCTCGCGTCTCATAAATATCATCCAATTCGTCAGCCAGTCTTTTTTCTGAAAAGTTAGCATCATAACTGATATTATCTCCTATCGAACTAAGTAGATTAAATGCAAAGAGCGCACTATCCCGGTCGTTTTTTATGCTCAGACTATCGTATACCATCCGCTCTACATCCTGCGATGTGGTGAGGCTATTGATCGTTCAAGAAACTCAACTCCTTCCGTGATATAGCGAATAGAATCCTGCCTCAAAATAGTTGAAACAACAAGTGCAGCCAACGGATCATTTCTTTTAGCAGAATCTTCAGGAGCTTCAAACCTTAAAACGCGCTCCTTGTATATTAGCATCGATTCTCTAAAACGAGTGATAAACGATTCAATATTCCTATCAGCAACGGTTGAATGGTACCTGTAAAATGGTTTAAAATTCTGTATGATCTCTTGCCGCTCCGCGTCGATATCTTGTTGGCTTTTTTTAATGGCAAATTGAAAAGGAGCAAAGAGGTCCTCGTATGCCCAAGGTTTGTTTTTGGTAAACTCATATTTGAATTTACCTCCTTGAGGCAGCCATATCAGGATGAGAAACACCGTGAGCAGGACCAGCATGAAACGAAATATATCCTGGTACCTTGTGATGAAATTATTTAATCCCAAGTTATTGGTTTAAGGGTTAGAAATTTTGTCCGCCAGGCGGGTCCGCCTTTGACGGAAATTTTAAGTTTTGAATATTGAATTAATTTTTATCAAATTTTGTTATGGAAATACATGAAAACACGCTCATTTGAACTTAAAAATAATTAATTTATCTTTGTCAAAACTATCATTTTAAAATGGAAAATTTAAGAAAAGTATATATAGTAGCTGCTGTAAGGACACCAATAGGTAGTTTTGGAGGTTCGATTTCCTCTTTGACAGCCACTGATCTGGGTGCGATTGCCATCAAGTCTTCATTGCAAAAGGCAGGCGTAAAACCGGAAGATGTGGGGGAAGTGTTCATGGGAAACGTGCTGTCGTCAAATCTTGGACAAGCGCCGGCCAGGCAGGCCTCACTCGCTTCAGGTATTCCAAATACTACCCCCTGCACAACTATTAATAAGGTTTGTGCATCGGGTATGAAAGCTATTATGCTGGGGGCTCAGTCTATAATGTTGGGTGATAACGATGTAGTAGTTTCAGGAGGAATGGAGAGCATGTCAAATGTACCTTATTATCTTGACCAATCACGCTATGGCTATAAATACGGACACGGAACCGTGATTGACGGTGTGATAAAAGATGGACTTTGGGATGTGTATAACGATTATCATATGGGTAGCGCAGCAGAACTATGCGCTACAGAGAAAAATATTTCAAGAGAGGATCAAGACAATTATGCTATCGAATCCTACAAGCGTGCCGCTAAAGCGTATGAAGAAAATTTTATGAAGGATGAGATCGTGGACGTGGAGATACCGCAAAAAAAAGGAGATCCGGTAATCGTGAACGAGGATGAAGAATATAAAAAAGTGATCTTCGAGAAGGTTCCAAATCTAAAACCTGTATTCGACAAAGAAGGGACTGTTACCGCAGCAAATGCTTCCACTATTAACGATGGAGCATCCGCACTGGTATTGATGAGTGAAGAAAAGGTAAAAGAGTCAGGAGTCAAACCGATGTCGAGAATACTCTCTTTTGCCGATGCAGCGCAGGCTCCTGAATGGTTTACCACCGCCCCTGCCAAAGCAATTCCAAAAGCACTGGACAAAGCAGGGTTGAAAATAGAGGATGTGGATTATTTCGAGATCAATGAAGCCTTTGCTGTGGTTGCGATAGTAAATAACAATGAGCTGAAATTGGACCCGGCTAAGGTAAATATATATGGGGGAGCCGTGGCATTGGGCCATCCTTTGGGAAGTTCCGGTTCAAGAATAATCGTTACGTTAAATTCAGTTCTGAAAAACAACGATGCCAAGATAGGGGTTGCCGGCATATGTAATGGTGGCGGCGGAGCTTCGGCAATGGTCATCGAACGGGTAACGGATTGAGCGCAATTTATCCTGATACCTTGGAAAGGAAAATATTACACATGCTGTTGCCGTTGAATCTAATAAGCATCGCTCAAGCTTGACTATATCTCATGCATAAAATTCTAATCGCAATTTTAATATTGTTTGGTTCAAAACATGCTGTTTCAGTGGGTGCTGACAGTAGTTTTATGAAGCTTTCTTTGTATGAGGACACGCTGAAGGGACTTGCTGTAAGCATGATCACTGATGATGATCTTTCTATACGCCAAAATTCTTGTTACGAGTTCATCAGAACTTTAGTAAAGGCCATCCGGATTGAAAACTCCTATAGTTATCCTTTTGATTCTCTATATGGACTCATTTCGATAATCAGCCCAAAAGATAATAAGTTCCGGATTTTTTCCTGGGAATTATTCCGGTTCGACCTTACTTTCAGATATTACGGTTGTATTCAAATGAAAAACGGTAAAGCATTGGAGTTCTATCCTTTGTTTGATAATTCATCACACGCCAAGGATCCGGAAACATCCACCGTTAGCTCTGAGAAATGGTATGGTGCATACTATTACAATATTATTCAGAAAAAGCGAGGAAAAAAAAGATATTATTGCTTGTTTGGCTTTAATGAGCATAACCTCCTCTCCAACAAGAAGATCTTGGATGTGCTGTATTTTGAAGAGGGTGTTCCCTACTTCGGATTGGCCGTCTTTGAATATCCGGATAAAAATAAAGTGGTTAAGCGGTTAATCATCGAATACAAGAATGATGCTTCAGCAACACTTAATTATAATAAGGAATGGGGCATCATAGTGTATGATCATCTGATCCCACTGAATCCGTTACAAGAAGGTATGTATGAGTTTTATGTGCCCGATGGATCTTACGAAGGATTTAAGTATAAAAAAGGCAAGTGGCATTACATTAACAAAGTTTTTGATCAGACCTTTGAGGAACCACCTTTTTAAGTGTTGAAGTTTAATTCTTGTAACAGAATAATTTAATTAGTTGCTTTGCACTGAGAAATGAAGATCCTACCCTTTCTATTATTCTTATCGGCCTCATTTCAATTAGTCCGGGCACAAAACACCTTCGTACCCTTGGGGTCCCCTATCTACCATGAAATGGACAGGATGGAGATAAGAAGTCTTGGTATTTTGAATGGCTTGCACTCTTCTCTAAAACCTTACAGAGCTAATGATGTCCTAACTATCGTGGACAGTTTTTTTGCCGGTGCATCTCTTCACGGCCAATCCTCAAGAATTACAGAATTCATCGGTAATGAATTGAAACTCGTCGATTCATCAGGTTTGATGAATGAAAAACCACTGCTAAAATATTTCTATAAGTATAAATCTGATCTGGTCAGAGTTAATGACGAAGATTTTCTATTACGGTTAAATCCTGTTTTTCATTTTCAGTATGGAAAAGAATTTGGCGATTCCGGCAAAAGATATATTAACACCCGCGGAGTGGAGTTGAGAGGATCCATTAATGAAAAGCTCAACTTCTATGCATTTGTTTCCGAGAATCAAGCAGAACACATGAATTACGTCGGTAAAAAGATCGAAGATGAGCAAGCTGTGCCGGGTGAGGGCTTCTATAAAGAATTTAAGAAGACCGGTGTAGATTATTTTAACACGAACGGATACATCAGTTTTCAGGCGCTTAAAAATGTAAGCGTGCAGTTTGGGCATGGAAAGAACTTTTTGGGCAATGGACATCGGTCGCTGCTTCTTTCAGATAATTCAAACAATACCCTGTTCCTGAAATTGAATACCCATGTCTGGAAGATCAACTACCAGAACTTGTTCATGGAAGTCGTAGGTGATTATACCAGGGGGTTTGATACCTTGTTGTCAAAGAAATATGTAGCCATACATCATTTAAGCCTGAACGTTAATAAGAACCTGAACATCGGCCTTTCTGAAGCCATCGTTTTCACCCGGGATAATAAGTTTGATTATCAATACCTGAATCCGATTATTTTCTACCGGTCGATTGAGCAGGATCTGGGAAGCCCTGATAATGCTATGGTGGCGATGGATTTCAAGTATAACTTTCTGCAACATTTTTCGCTGTATGGCCAACTTTTGATAGATGAATTCAATTTCTACCAATTCGTGGATAGTGTAAACTGGTGGGGTAACAAATTTGGTGGCCAGATCGGACTAAAATATATTGATATCGCAGGCATCGAGTATCTTGACGGCCAGGTGGAAGTAAATGTAGTCAGACCATATACATACACTCATTATGGAGGAAATCTATCTAATTACACGCATTTTAATCAAGCATTGGCGCATCCGCTGGGCGCGAATTTCAAAGAGATGATCGGAAAATTATATTATCAACCGACTTCAAAGCTAAATATAGCAGCTAAATTCTTAAGTGCGGTTTACGGCGCAGACGGGGACACAATAAATTGGGGAGGAAATATCTTTCTTGATTATAATACCAGGAAGGGAGATTATGACCAAGAATTAATTCAAGGCGTAAGAACCTATCTGCATCATTTTGAAGCGGTAACTTCTTACCAGGTGATCCACAATGTCTTTGTCGATCTGATCTACATTTATAGGAGATTAGACAGCCAAATTAACTCCAGAGACCTGGAAAGCAATTATATTGGAATAGCCTTGAGGATGAATATATCGCAAAAACACCACGATTTCTAACTGGCTACTCATTGAACCCATCGGGTTATCGCTGTTTATCTTTTGTGCTCCTGAACTTTATGAAGTGATTTAGTTTTATACTAAATACAACTTAAGCTTGGCTATTAATTCGTATTTTGGCTTCCCAAAACTCCCGGATAATTATGAAAAACATTCAGCGTTACCATATTATTCTAGCCATCACTCTTATCGTGGTTAGTGCTGTCAATATTTCTGTAGGCCAAAATAAATATCGTCTTCAACTCAGGTCCGGTGAGATGGTTCCTGCGGAGAATTTTGAAGAAACAAGCCAACTCACAGTAATGTACGCTTCAGACGTCTATGCACAGCAGTATTTCAGGGTCATGCAGTTTTACGCGATCCCTTTGCAACCGGAAAAAGAGGCAATGGAAGCAATGGGGATCAAATTCCTGAGTTATATCCCTAATTATGCTTACATCGTCTCCATTCCGGTAAATCTGGATCTTACCAAACTTTCGAGTTATGGAGTGCGAAGTATCATTACAATGGATCGGAATATGAAGCTAAATCCAGCACTTCTTGATGAGATCTATCCTTATTGGGCTTTACAAGGGCAGGATGAGATCGATATCATCCTAAATTATTACAAACATCTTGATCAAAAAGAGATCCTAAATGAATTACAAAGGAGACACGTAGAGGTACTTCATAAAAATAGTATGAATAAAATAACTATCCGGATAGGAATTGAGCGGATAGATGAATTTGTAGAAGCGCCTTATGTTTCGTACATGGAACCTGTTTATCCACCGTCCGAACCGGAAAATCTGGTTGGGCGAACCAATCATCGATCCAGCACAATTGCCACAGATTATTCCACCGGACGGCATTATGATGGAACCGGTGTCAATGTAATGCTGCAGGATGACGGGATCATTGGCCCGCATATAGACTATGAAGGCAGAATCACGCAATACCCAAGTAATAATAGCGGTGATCACGGTGATCATTGTGGAGGAATTATTATGGGTGCCGGCAATAAGGATCCGGATGCCAGAGGTATGGCCTTTGGAGCAAATATTCATGTATACAGGGCAATCCCTTACACCGGTTTCGACAGTATCACAGCACATTATGCAAGTAAGGATGTGTTCATTAGCTCTACCTCCTACAGTAACGGTTGCAACGATGGGTATACCAGTCTGGCACAAACAATGGATATCCATGTAAGAACCATGACTTCATTGATGCATGTTTTTTCAGCTGGAAATAGAGGGAGTAATGATTGTGGCTATGGTGCAGGAGCAGGATGGGGTAATGTCACGGGAGGACATAAAATCGGTAAGAACGTAATTGCTGTCGCGAATATCACTCATCTGGATGCATTGAATGGTTCAAGTAGTAAAGGTCCCGCACACGATGGACGAATTAAGCCTGATATCGCTGCCGTTGGTACAACTGTTTATTCAACTGTTGACGAAAATGATTATGATTATAAGACCGGTACTTCTATGTCTTGTCCCGGAGTTGCAGGAACATTAGCGCAGTTATACCAGGCTTATCAGGAAATTAATCTCGGTAACCCTGCATCCGGATTAATGAAGGCAATACTACTCAATACTGCTGATGATCTCGGAAATGCGGGTCCTGATTTTAAATTCGGCTGGGGTAGAATCAATGGTATCAGGGCAATGAGCGTTATTGAAAACGGAATGCATTTGGATTCGAGTATCGCTCAGGGTGCAACCAATACTCATGTAATTACCGTTCCCGCTAATACCGCAGAGTTGAAAATAATGGTTTACTGGACAGATTATGAAGGGACTGTAAATACAACTAAAGCACTTGTTAATGATCTCAACATGACCGTTACCGACCCGGGCAGTGCGGTTCATTTACCGTGGCTATTAGATCACACCCCTAACTCAACAGCACTTAACACACCTGCCACCACCGGTGTGGATAGCATGAACAATATGGAGCAGGTCTTGATTGATAATCCGGTTGCCGGAAATTACACAGTTGACATATCAGGCTTCCTGGTGCCTCAGGGACCACAGGATTACTTTATTGTCTATGCATTTATGGAAGATGGAGTTGAACTTACCTACCCGATTGGTGGCGAACCATTCAAACCCGTTGAAATACAAATCTTAAGATGGGATGCACATGGTACTTCCGGAGATTTTGACATAGATTATTCTGAGGATGCAGGAAGTACTTGGAGTACCATCGCGACGGGCGTCGATTCTACGCAAAGATCATATAGCTGGAATGTTCCGAATACATTTAGCGGAGATGTTCTGGTCAGGATCACACGTAATGGAATATCGGATACAAGTAACACAACTTTTTCAATTGCCCCTGTTCCGAACAATCTGAATATTACCTGGGCTTGCCCCGATTCTTTTATGCTCACCTGGAATAACATCACGGGTGCTACGGGTTATGAAATAAGCATGTTGGGTAACAAATACATGGATTCTATAGGCACAGACACCAATAATTCATACATAGTTCGAAATGTAAACCCGATAGACACTTATTGGGTGGCAGTTAAAGTTTTAGGCCCAAATAATGCTGTAGGTAAGCGAACGATAGCGATCCAAAAACTACCCGGCACCTTTGGATGCGTCCTCCCGGTGGATGCAAAGTTGGATGACTTTATTTCCCCGGTCGGTGGGACCATATTCGGTTGTTACGACCTTACACAGGTTATGGTTAGCATCAAAATAAAAAATGAGGGAGATAGTACCCTTACCAATGTGCCTGTACATTATAATCTCAATGGAGCCGGTTTGGTGACCGAAACCTATACAGGTACCTTAACTACCGGTAGTTCGGCAACATATAATTTTACGGCTACTGTGGATCTTTCGGCCCTCGGTACACATGTTGTTCAGGTTTGGGTTGCGTATCCGGCCGATAATAATTTTTATAATGACAGCGCTACATCTGTAATCAACACAATTTCTGCGGCTTCCGTCAACCTGCCATGGACAGATGATTTTGAATCTTTTGCGTTGTGCAACACCTCTTCAAATTGTGCGCTTACAATTTGCCCGCTGGCAGGTGGCTGGATTAATGAAACAAATGGCGATATAGACGATATCGATTGGCGAACCAATAGCGCTACCACACCCTCTAATGGAACAGGACCTGCTCAGGATCATAAACCGGGTAACCTTACCGGAAAATATATTTATCTGGAGGCATCAGGAGGCTGTTCTCTCCGGGAAGCAATGGTAGTTTCTCCATGTATTGATCTTACAACGGCTGGAGCACCTGAATTAACATTTTGGTACAATATGAATGGCGTCTCAATGGGTTCATTGCATCTTGACATTTCAACCGGTACTTCATGGACTGAAGATATTATCAGTCCTATAAGCGGTAATAAGGGCAGCAGTTGGTTTGAGAAGAGCGTGGATCTGACTGCTTATGCCGGTTCAATAATTAATTTGAGATTCAGGGGCATAACAGGCTCCGGTTATCTGAGCGATCTGGCTTTGGATGACATTGTTATAGTAGATGTGGCCGTTGCCCCTGTCGCAGCTATTTCGTCTGATGCCGGTGTGTGCAAGGATAGCGTGGTGATATTCACAGATATCTCCACAGGTCCTCCTTCAACGTATTCCTGGGATTTTGGCAGTAACGCTACCCCGGCCATAGCAAACAGTAAGGGCCCGCATAGTGTGTCTTACTCTACTACCGGCACAAAAGATGTGACGTTAATTGTCTCTAATATTGCCGGAACCGATACCTTGGATTATAATATGCTGGTTAGTTCAGCAGCTCCCTCTGGCAGCTTTTCTTATTTATACAGTTTCACTCCATTTAAGGTTGATTTCACGGATCTCTCAAGCGATGCATCATCATGGTCGTGGGATTTTGGTGATGGAAAAAGTGATAATTCGCAAAACCCGGGACATACCTATTCAACCGGTGGTTCTTATACCGTTACTTTAATTGCCACTAATGGATGTGGTTCGGATACCGTTGAGCAAACCATCACAGTAACAGGCATAGAAGATATAATTCCGGAAGCAAGTATAATTGTATACCCAAATCCAAGCTCAGGTTCATTCGTGGTAAATATTCAGCATGCCGTGGATAATTTAAATGCGCTAAGTATTACGGATCTTTCCGGTAAAATAGTGTTTGTCAGCGGCTCCGCTGATCTGGAAGCTTTGGCTACAGCACATGGTGCATACAAGATCCAAATTGATCTGAGTAATCAACCAAAGAGTTTATATTTCCTTCACTTACTCTTTGATAATGGAACCTACCATGCAAAGATAACAGTTCAATAATCTATATTGTTAAACTGAATTATTAACTTTAGGATTTGATCCCAACACCTTTTGCCGTTCGACTGACATCGGTGTATGAAGGATCAACCTCAGCCACACATTTGATCAAAACTTTCTCCCGATGAAAAAACTAAGAGGTTTCGTAAAAACCACCCTTCTTGGTGGATTTGTGATTGTACTCCCGGTTGCCGCCATGATAGCTGTTATGAACTGGATATTTGGATTTATTGGCAGTATCGTTCAACCACTTACCGATTTAATTGTTAAAAACTCGCAGTTCCAGGAGATGGTTGGAGATATAATTTCGGTTACAGTCATTCTCGTATTTTGTTTTGGCGTAGGAGTTATTGTCCAAACAACCTTTGGCAAATTTTTATATGATTTCATTGAACATAATCTTCTTATAAAAATTCCGGGCTTCAATTTGATCAAGGAAACTATCCTGCAATTCGTTGGCACAAAAAAGTCCCCATTTTCGTCAGTGGCCCTAGCACGGATCTACCAAAATGATACCCTTGCAACTGCTTTCATAACAGATGAGCACGACGATGGAAGCTATTCAGTTTTTGTCCCCACGGGTCCTAACCCTACCTCCGGACAGATTTTTCACCTCAAGAGAGAGTATGTTCAAAAAATAGATGTGAAGATCGAAGATGCAATGAAATCGATCATTAGCATGGGTGCGGGGTCAGATGTATTGATAAAAAGTTATAATAAAGCAAAAGCTGCGGCAACGGAAGGGGCTAATAAGGAAGGAGAGTGAGTGGGAGTGAGAGTTTGAGTTTGAGTTTGTGTTTGAGTTTGTGTTTGAGTTTGTGTTTGAGTTTGTGTTTGAGTTTGTGTTTGAGTTTGTGTTTGAGTTTGAGTTTGTGTTTGAGTTTGAGTTTGAGTTTGAGTTTGTTTAAAGACGATATGTGGAAATAATCAATTAATTATATGGCTTGCAGACAATGCGAAGGCATCGAACAAATATTTAATAGTAAGAAAGCAAGAAAACAACTGAAGCGCTATAGAAAGAAGGGTGGAATAAAAAGTACTAAGTTGCTGATTGAGGCGATTCGGGTGCAAGGAGTGAAAAACCTCTCCCTTTTAGACATTGGCGGTGGGGTTGGTGCTATACAAAATGCATTATTGAATGATGGTTTGGAAAAAGTCACAAGCGTTGACGCTTCCTCAGGTTATATTGGTGTTGCTAAAGAAGAAGCTATAGCGCAAAAACATGACAACAAGATTACCTGGCATCATGGGAATTTTACGGAAGTTCATGAGAAAATAGAAAGCGCTGATATAGTGACATTGGACCGGGTGGTTTGTTGTTTTGATGACATGCCCCTGTTGGTGAGCAGTTCATTGAATAAAGCGGACCAGTATTATGGACTGGTTTTTCCCAATGATTCATGGATCGCTAAAGTGATATCGGGAGTTGGGACTTTATTTCTTTCCTTAATACGGAGTCCATTCAGATCTTATATACATTCTGTCTCCAAGATTCAAGAGTTGATCACCTCAGCCGGATTCGAAAATGTTTACTGGGCAAAAGCCAACGTTTGGATAGTGGCGTTGTATAAAAAGAGATCCGGTTAAATTAAATTCCCTTGGCAAGAAAACGGCTGGTTTATACCCTTTTCTTAATTCTAATTGCTGTACTCGCCTACTTTACTGTTCTGCTATACAGGTCCGACCGGTTGTATGATTATGTAAAAAATGCCAGTAGAGGCTGGGAAGGGAATATTCATGTGCCCGACCGGGACCTGGGCTACAAGGCGATTCCTGAAAGTTATGGTTATCATACTTTTCCAAATGGTGAAAACATTCCGATGCGTTATAATGAGCTTGGAAACAGGGTTCCCCTGGATTATAATGCCGATCAAAAGCCCACCTCGCCTACTATATTATTTCTTGGTTGTTCCTTCACTTATGGAGATGCATGTAAGGCCGAAGAAACTTTTCCCTTCCTGCTGGGAGATTCTATGAACGCCAATATTATTAATGCCGCCAAATGT
>JACZTA010000319.1 GCA_022573915.1 Bacteroidota bacterium
GGAGAAAGCAACGCCAATCAATCCGACCTTACACCTGCGCAGGGGGCATGGATCAACGTGGTGATCTTTTTACCCATTGGCATTTTCCTGACATATAAAGTAAACAACGATTCAGTAATTTTTAATAAGGAAGGATTGATCATCCGGTTAAAAGAGATATTTAGTTTCAAGTATCTAAAACGAAGTAATTAAGCAGCAAAAATTCTCATGAGAAAACCCTTCTCCTACAGTATTAGTTTCATCCTCCCATATTTACTGCTTCTGATACTGGCCACCTTTATTCTAATAGTGAAGCCAAAAGGATTCACTGTATACTGGATGTTTGAACACAGGATCGGTATTTTAGACCAGTTCTTTTATTATGTTACATACCTGGGAAGCGGTTTGTTCAGCCTGGGTATCATTCTACTTTTACTACTATTTAAATTCCGGTACGCCATTTTAGCCGCACTTTGTTTTGGAGTGTCCGGTTTAGTGGCGATGTCACTTAAAAACATCCTTAATTTACCCCGCCCACTCAAATATTTTGAATTAACACCGGATATGGTGGCAATAAATGATCTCTCAATAAATAGTCATCTTGCGTTTCCCTCGGGCCATACTACGTCTGCTTTTGCATTATGCTATTTCCTCACATTAATTGGAAAAAAATCAATGCTGAGTTTTTCACTTTTGATTATTGCAGTTCTTGTGGGTATATCCAGAATATATCTTTTCCAGCATTTTCTCGAAGATGTATTTTTTGGATCTTTAATTGGATTGATGACCTCATACCTGATCTATCATTTTATCAAATCTCCCTCGAGACTCGATCGCATTAGCTGGATAGACAAAGGCGTCCTAAACCTAAAGCATTAGATTTGAAGAACTTCCTGAGTAACAACACCCTCATCCTGATTGCGATAACGGGAGGCTTGTTTTTTATTCCTTTTCTTGGAATGGTCCATCTGTTCGATTGGGATGAATTAAATTTTGCTGAAGCCGCCAGGGAGATGTTGGTGACCGGTAATTACTTCCGGGTTCAAATAGATTATGTTGAATTCTCCGATAAACCTCCGCTCTTTATTTGGATGCAGGCTTTATCCATGAGCCTGCTTGGGGTAACTGAATTTGCTGCGCGGCTGCCCAATGCGCTCATAGGCATTGCCAGTCTGATCGTGCTATTTCAATTAGGTAAAAAACTTGTCGATAAAAGTTTTGGGCTATTATGGGTGATGGCTTATACCGGTTCACTTCTTCCTCATTTTTATTTTAAATCCGGTATCATCGATCCTGCTTTTAATCTTTTCATCTTCCTGGGATTAATATGTCTTTTTCTCCAAACTATCAGGAAAGATCCGGGTTCCCGTTATGCAATTCTCGGTGGCCTGTTCACAGGATTAGCTATCCTTACTAAAGGACCCGTAGGGTTCTTATTGGTAGTTCTCCCTCTTGTTATTTACATGGTGCTTTCGAAAGAAGGAAAATTTAACTTAAAGTCATGGATCTTATTCCTCACAACCTCCGGACTCGTGGCATTTCTCTGGTTCGGCAGCTATATGATATTGTATGGTTGGGAACCGGCCCGTGAATTCATCCTCTACCAGGTCAGGTTATTCACAACCGAAGACGCCGGACATGGAGGGCCATTCTATTATCATTTCCTTGTCCTTCTTGCAGGATGCTTTCCTGCTTCCCTATTTCTTTTCTTTGCTTTTTCTTCCGGGATAGAATCTTCACCACAACAATTTGCCTTTAAAAAATTAATGATCATCCTGCTGCTGACAGTGTTGACCATCTTTTCAATCGTACAAACCAAGATCGTCCATTACAGTTCAATGGCTTACTTTCCAATCACTTTTCTGGCAGCATATGGAATTTATAAATTGAAAGGCAATCACCGTCTTTTAAAAAAAATCACCGCGTTGGCTCTGTTACTATTTGGATTCGTCTTAGCGCTGGTAATTATTCTCCTACCTGAGATTGGGTCTGATCCTGAGTTGATAACTACTTATATTAAGGATGAATTTACACTGGCTAATCTGCAAGCAAAAGTAATATGGCATAGATGGGAAATGATCTACGGAGTCATTTTCCTTGCCGGCGTGGGGGTTGGAGCGGTATTGATTTTTAAAAACCGACTGATAACTTCTGCAAAGATCCTGTTCATTTCTACTGCCCTGCTGGTTTTCATTATAGCCTGGCAGTTTGCACCAAGGATAGAAAAATACACTCAGGGTGCATTGGTAGAATTCTTTGAGTCAAAACAGAACGAGGATTGTTTTGTGGAGGTGATCGGATTTAAAAGTTATGGAAAACTTTTTTATACCCGGCGCCCGGAACATAACCTATCAAAGCATACCGACAATATGAGTCTTTGGCTGCGCAATAATGACCCCGGGAAAGTGGTTTATTTCGTTTGTAAAATTGACAGGAAGGAAAAATACTTCGATAAATCCACAATGGAGCTGCTCTATGAGAAAAACGGATTTGTGTTTATGAAGAAGCTGCAGAATCTTCCTGATTAGGTTTTTTATAGATCTTTAGATTTACCAATCCAAGCTTCTGAAAAAAGTGGCCAAATGAAACAGCCAATACACCCAATCCATAATTTACACTATCGATGAAATTAATTGAAGATGCTTCCTTGAAATATTTGGTCGGACAGGTGATCTCCGCGATCTCATATTTTGCATAAAAGATTTGTGACAACATCTGATTGTCAAATACAAACCCATTCTTATTTGCATTGAAATTGATATTTTGAAGTACCTCCCTGGAAAATGCACGGTAACCTGTATGATATTCTGATAGCTTCTCCCTAAGAAGAATATTTTGAGAAAGCGTAAGTAAACGGTTGGCGATATATTTATAATAAGGCATCCCACCCTTCAGGGCACCCCTGCCCAGGATGCGCGATCCCAGCACAACATGGTACAGATC
>JACZTA010000115.1 GCA_022573915.1 Bacteroidota bacterium
CCTAAGCTTTTGCCGGGTGACTTAAAACAGAACAATATTCGTCGAAGTTTTGGTCTTAAGTCACCCTCTGATGGGTATTACATAATCCTGTACATCACTGTTTCGGAAGACTTAAGACATCATAGTTCGTTTCATATAATCCTGTGTCTCAACGTTGCGGAAGTCATACGATGTTTTAAGTCTTCCGCCGACAAACCAGGACATCCTAAGCTTTTGCCGGGTGACTTAAAACAAAACAATATTCGTAGCAGTTTTGGTCTTATGTTCCCTTTTGACCGGTTACACATAATCCTGTACATCACTGTTTCCGAAAATTTAAGACGTCCTTCTATTTTTTAGATTTATCAAGTATTAACATTATTTCTGGCTTCAAACAGGCTCAATTCTTGCATTAAAGCGAATTATTAACTTATTCGCCAATCTTTAAATATCTTTGCACGTTAGTAGTGTATGAGTTTCCTCAATCCTCAATTTCTTTTTGCACTTTCGGCCGTCGCCATCCCCATAATAATTCATCTATTTCATTTCCGACGGTTTAAGACACTCTATTTCACCAATGTTCGGTTTCTGAAGGAAATAAAACAGGAGACTGCCACGCGGTCCAACCTGAAGCAGCTTCTGATACTCTTATCACGGATCCTGACGATCATATTTCTCGTTCTGGCTTTTGCTCAACCTTTCATTCCCGCAAAGGAAGATAAAGGGTCTTACAGTAAGAAAGCAGTAAGTATTTTTCTTGATAACTCTTTCAGCATGAATACGATTGGAGAGGAAGGAACCTATTTTGATGAAGCAAAACAAAAAGCAAGGGAAATATTAAACGCCTATCCTCCCGATACTAAAATTCAGATTCTTTCAAATGATTTCGAAGGAAAGCAACAACATCTCGGCACTAAAGAACAAGCATTAGACATAATCGACGATTTGGGAATAACTTCGTCAATTCGGGTTTTGTCAAATGTAATTTCACGTCAGAAACTGGCTCTGAGTGCCGATGAAGCTGAGCCTGTAGTTTACCTGATATCGGATTTTCAAAAGACGATTGCAGATCTGGATAATATAGAGCGAGACTCATCCTTATCCACCTATTTTATTCCAGTTAGAAGCAAGAAACAGCATAATGTCTTTATCGATAGTTGCTGGTTTGAGGTTCCCGTGTTACAGGCGGGTCACGTAACCAAGATCATAACTAAGGTTACAAATATTTCTGAGGAGCCTGTAAACAAAGTGAGACTTGTGTTAAGTATCAATGAGGTTACAAAAACCATGAATACCATCGATATGGGAGCGAACGAAACTGTATTGGATACACTGAGCTTCACGATTAGTGACACGGGTTGGCAAAGTATGAGTATTTCTATAAATGATTATCCAATCGCTTTTGATGACACATATTTTATTGCCTATGAGGTGTTGCCAAGTATTTCAATTCTCGCAATAACGGATAAGGAGCTCTCAGTTTCATTATCTCTTGAAGATCCCGGAATAAAGAATGAAAGCATAAAATATCTTGACGCCTTATTTAGTAGTGATCCTTATTTTAATTACGAGAAAAATCATACAGATCAACTAAACTATAATGCTTTTTCGGGATACCAATTAATCATTTTGAACAGCTTAAAAGAAATTTCAAGTGGACTGGCTTCAGAACTGAAAAAATATGTGGAGGGAGGTGGGAGCCTTATGGTTTTTCCGAATTCGGACATCAATATTGAATCTTACAAACAGTTTATGTTTGCCATTCAAACAAATTATTACAACAACCTCGACATTGTGGTTACAAGTGTAGAGAAGATCAACATTGATGCAGATATATTTTTTGATGTATTCGATCGTTTACCGGAAAATCTCGATTTGCCTGTCGTAAACAAACGATTTGTGCTAACCAAGCATACTAAAACGAATGAAGAGGTTCTACTTACCTTTAAGGATAACACCGCTTTTGTTGCAAAGTATAAATTTGGCAAAGGAAAAATTTACCTCAGTGCTGTTCCGCTTATGCTCGAGTTTAGTAATCTTCCTACTCATGCCATATTTGTTCCCATGATGTATAAAATTGCCATTCTTAGTAGTAATCCTCAGGCACATTCTTATACAATGGGTAAGAACGATATTATTGAAATAGCGAACAAATCAAACCAAGGTGATATTATGTTTACGATGAAGAAGGGTGATTATGAGTTCATTCCTGAACAAAGGGCCAGGGGGATCAAAACTTTACTTTTTCTTCATAACATGATAAATGAAGCAGGTATTTTTGAAATATCCCGATCAAATCAGGAGCAGGTGCAATCCTTTGCAGCATTCAATTTTGATAGGCGTGAATCGGATCTCTCGGTCTATGACATGAACGAGCTAAAAGAGGTGGAGGAATTAAAGGGTATTGTGGTGATTGAATCTTTGAATAAGAATATTACCAAAATCCTATCCGAATTGAATCAGGGTAAAGCGTTATGGAAACTTTGTATTATTTTTGCGCTGATATTTATAGCAATAGAAATTGCACTCATAAAAATTATGTGATAGATGAAGTTACTCATCCAATCCGCCGAGATCGTTGATCCCAACTCACCTTATAATAAGAAAACCAAGGATATTCTGATAGAAACAGGTACGATCGTAAAAATTGGCGAGAAGATCAAGCCTAAATCAGAATACAGGGTCTTCAATGCGAAAGGCTTGAAGATCTCACCGGGTTGGTTTGATATGCATGCCAGTTTGGGTGACCCGGGATTTGAACACAAAGAAGACCTGGAAAGTGGAAGTAAGGCTGCGGTTAGTGGGGGATTCACCGGCTTGGCTTGTATGCCCGAGACCAACCCTACGATACATAGTAAATCGGAAGTTGAATATATCAAGAACAAATCATCCGGATTTTTGGTAGATATATATCCAGTGGGCGCAGTAACCATGAACAGAGAGGGAAATGATCTCACGGAAATGTATGATATGCATGAAGCAGGTGCAGTAGCTTTCAGTGATGCAAATCACCCGATCTCAAACGCGTTCTCGATGTTGAAGGCACTTCTTTATGTTAAACCATTTAATGGGGTGATCCTGAGTCTGCCGGAGGATACCTCCCTCTCAAACGGTGGCGTTATGAATGAAGGTGCTACAAGTGTTAATCTCGGACTAAAGGGTATTCCCTCACTCTCAGAGGAATCCATGGCAATGCGCGACATACATCTTGCAGAATACACCAATTCGCGGGTTCATTTTACACATGTTTCCTCTGCAAAGGTGATTGACATGATCAGGGTTGCAAAAAAGAAGGGGATAAAGGTTAGCGCGTCGGTTAGTTCTTTTCATTTGGCATATGATGATTCGTATCTTAAGGATTACGATACTTATTTCAAGGTACAGCCTCCTTTGAGAACCGAAAATGACATCAAAGCCCTTAAAAAAGGGTTAGCCGATGGTACAATTGACGTCATTTGCTCAAGCCATTCCCCGCAGGATGAGGAGTCAAAGAAAATTGAATTTGACTTTGCGAAATTTGGGATCATCAATTTGGAAACATCCTTTGCCCTTGCCAATACTTATTTAAATGATAAGATCAGCCTTGATCTTATCATACAGAAAATAGCCATAATGCCAAGAACTATTCTTGGATTAACTGTTCCAAGTATTAAAGAAGATGAAAAAGCTAACCTCACCTTATTCGATCCAAAACAAGAGTGGGTATTCGAAGAAAAAAATATAAAATCGAAATCCAGGAACTCTCCCCTCATAGGGATGAAACTGATTGGTAAAGCTGTTGCCGTATTTAATAATGGTAAGTTTAATATGAATTAACAAATTGATAACTTACCCGCGCCAAAATTGAACAATCATGGAAAATGAAAAAAGTCCCTTGATAAGTGCTTCCTTGAAGTACGGGTTGATCATAACCCTTGCGCTTGCCATTTTTAGCCTGGTATTATATATGCTGGATATGTCGACCAATTCGAAGGTCAACTGGATTTCTTATTTAATATTAATTAGCGCGGTATCCTGGAGTATCAAAGAATATCGCGATAAGTCGATGGGAGGAATCATTTCTTATTCCCAGGCACTGGGGGCCGGAACAATGATTTCATTATTCACAGCTCTGTTTTATGCTGTATTCACTTATATGTTTTTCACATTAATTGCACCTGATATGATTGAGGAGATGCGACTTCAATCGGAAGAAGCCCTGATAGCAAGTGGTGCCAGCGACGATGAAATAGAAATGGCAATGAAAATAAGCAACAGGTTTGTTTCACCTGTCGGGCTAAGTTTAATAGTAGTTGTTATTTTCACTTTCGTAGGATTTATAACTTCTCTTATTGCAGCTGCAGTGTTTAAAAAGGATTAATAATCATAACGGGTACCTCAACATTTTGGCAGTGAAATAAACATGGATATTTCAATAGTTATACCGGCTTATAACGAAGCGGAGTCCATTCCGGAGCTCACGGAGTGGATCAGCAGGGTCATGCAGGAGAATAATCTATCCTACGAGATCCTGTATATCGATGACGGAAGTACGGATGGTTCATGGCAAACCATTGAACGGTTAGCTGACGCAAACGGCCATATAAAAGGAATTAAGTTTAAGAGAAATTTTGGAAAGTCGGCAGGATTGAATGCAGGATTTGATAATTGTTCAGGTGATGTGGTCATCACAATGGATGCAGATCTGCAAGATAGCCCTGATGAAATTCCTGCGTTGTATAACAAGGTGAAGAATGAAGGATATGATATTGTTTCGGGGTGGAAGAAAAAGCGTCACGACCCATTCATTAAAAACATAAGTTCCAAATTATTTAACCGGGTTACACGATTTTTTTCAAGTATTAAGATCCATGATTTTAATTGCGGACTGAAAGCTTACAGGATTGAAGTTGTGAAATCAATTAAGGTGCAAGGTGAGATGCACCGCTATATTCCACTTATGGCAAAATGGGCCGGATTTACTAAGATTGGAGAGCTGGTGGTTCAGCATCAAAAGCGCAAATATGGGAAAACCAAGTATGGAATTGAACGGTTCTTATTCGGCTTCCTCGATCTTTTGTCAATCATATTTGTAGCGAAATTCGGAAAAAGGCCTATGCACTTATTTGGTACGATTGGAACATTATCATTTGTTTCCGGTTTCCTTATTGCCGCCTGGATCAGCTATGATAAACTTGCTCATATTCATGATGCTGTTAAAGCACGAGATGTAGTGGATCGCCCTTTATTCTACCTTGCTTTAGTAGCGATAATCCTTGGCATGCAACTTTTTCTTGCCGGGTTTTTAGCAGAAATGCTGTCTAGAAACAATGTAGAAAAGGATCAACATCACATTGCAACAAAGCTGGGTTTTGGCGGTGAATGAATAGGGCCCTGTAAAATTACGCTCGATTTATACTAAAATGTTAACTAATTCGTTAACTTTACGTATAAATGATTCGAGAGGTCATATTCTATAAAAACTATTTCAGCGACTTCTACTCGGCACAAACACCGAAAGTCCAGAGAAAAATAGAGTACGTTCTGAAATTAGTTTCGACAGTTGAGAGAGTACCGGAGAAGTTTCTCAAACATTTGACAGGAACTAACGGACTCTACGAAATAAGAATTGAACACTCGAACAACATATTCAGGGTGTTCTGCTTTTTTGACAAAGGAACATTGGTAGTACTTTTGCAAGGTTTCCAAAAAAAATCGAAAAAAACTCCATTAAGAGAAATTGAGAAAGCAGAGCGGCTGAAGCAACAATATTTACGCGGCAAAAAAATGAAGCTATGAGAAGTAAAGACAACGTCAAATCAGCAAGAAACCTCAACGAACTTCTTGACAAGAAGTACGGGCATGTTGGAGCTAAAAAAAGAAACAAGTTTGAGGAAGGTTCCCAAATTTTCATTATCAGCGAGATGCTCAAGATAGCCAGGAAAGAGGCTGAACTAACTCAGCAGCAACTTGCTGACAAAATCGGAACAAAAAAGAGCTACATCTCTCGTGTCGAGAATGGCAAGGCTGACATTCAACTCTCGACATTGTTCAAGATTTTTGAGCAGGGGCTGGGGCGCAGAATAATATTGGAAATAAAATAAGAAGTATAGAACCGCTAGCGGCCGATTGCCTTCTCCGCATAATTCTTCCAATTCATCTCTTTGGCGGTAGCGGCCACATTCTCGACCGGGATAGGGTGTTCCAAAAACTTTAACATGGTATCGGCCATAGACCTTATGTCGTTCGGTTCAGCGAGATATCCGTTAAATCCATCCTTGACTGTTTCTGGAAAATGTCCCACATTGGTGGCCAGCATGGGCACTTTGAAATTATACCCGATCGATTCAACTCCTGAAGGGGTGGCGTACTCATAATAGAGCATGATACAATTGCTCACCTGGAAATACTTATGGACATCCTCGTTGGGAACGTAATCATTAAATACCCGCACATTATCTTGAAGCCCAAGTTCATCAATTAAAGCGAGTGGGTTATAATCAATTTCACTATCTCCCTTTTTAACCATGATCTTGTTCAATACTTTGAATAACGCGGTCTTCAGTTTGGTTGAGAATTTTGACGTATCCAGGGTTTTCCAAAATGATTCTCCAACTATTAATAGTGAAACATCATTGCGAACCTTGGCAACTTCCGCGAAAGCGCGAATCACGTGATGCAAACCCTTGTATTTTCGAATAAACCCAAAGAAAAGGAACACATTGGTTTTAAGGTTCAGTTGCTTTTTTTGTTGTTCTTTGTCGAACACCGGATCAGGTTGGAACATGTCATATACAGGATGGTACAATTTGATTATGGTCTTTTTATTGTCTCCGGCTCTTACACCTGTTTCATTTATTTCAAATGAAGTTTTAGGAAAAATTTCTTTGAGTTCAGTAGCCGTCTTATATGCATGGGTGATGTAAGTATCGGCTTTAGAAATACCGTATTTAGTAAATCTGGTATCTATCGTACTTTTTTCTTTTTGAATCACGAAATGCAGGTCAAACAGCACTTCAATATCCTTATGTTTCGATAGTTTACGTGTGATGTAGCCCAGGGGCAGGCCCTGGATGGCTATCGACCATTGAAAGATGATCTTATCAGGTTTAAGTGCAATCATCTCTTTATAGGTGCGCTGCCAGGAAAAAGGGTTATTGTAATTGGTTACATACCGTATCTGAACATTGGTACCTTCAAGCAGATCAGCCTTGCTGCTTCTGTCTATAAAATCACGTGGGATGATGGCAGGATATTGTTGAGACCAGGAGAAAATATGAACCTCCGTATCCTCCAATTTATCAAGTGCTTTTGCCAGAGAAACAGTATAGTTTGCTAATCCACCTTTGAATTTAGGCCCCGGTCCAAAAACGATTACACGTGTAGGTTCACTTGGCATTAATCGGCCATTAGTTTAGGTATGTACTTCCATTGCCCGGTCAAATACTCTTCGCATGCCTTCTTCGACGGATATCTTAGGTTCCCAACCATATTTTTCTTTAACAAAGTCCATGTTTGCGTAGCGCGAATGGACTCCAACCGGCTTATCCAGCAATGGTTTGATCACAGGATCATAGCCCGCGAAACCTGTAAAGATCTTGATTATTTCCAGGAAGGTGGTTAGTTTGCCCGAACCGATGTTAATGGCTGAACCATCACTGATCTTATCCATAGCCATCAAAATACAATCTATGCAATCATCAATATGGACAAAGTCCCGGCCTTGTTTGCCGGAACCCCATACTTCAAAAGGATCTTCACGCCTCGCCGCTCGCTCTGCGAGTGCCGGAACAGGGTAGGTGAGGTCCTGGTCTTCACCATAACCGGAAAAGGGCCTCACGCAAGCGACCGATATGCCATAATGCTTTGCAGCTATCTGTGCAAGATATTCACCCGTTAGTTTTGACCAACCATAGGTCATGTCGGGTTTACCGATCCTGGCCGATTCTATTTGTATGTCTGACTCACTTAGCGCGATAGCATCTGATTCCGATTGGAGATCTACCGGGTATGCTGCAGAAGAGCTGGGGAATAGTACACGATCCGGTTTATGCTGACAAGCCCAATAAAAGAACTCGGCATCGATAGAGAGGTCGATCGCCACAGCCATCGGGTCCCCGTCAATTTTCGCTCTGCCACCTACGATCGCCGCAAAATGATACACGTCATTGAAACGCTCAAAAGGAATATCAAGTTCTTTTTTTAGAAAATCCGGTTCATTCATCAGGCGGCGTAAAAATGCCCTGATGTCCTGTTTGAAGAAAAATATGCGCTCATCCTTTCCAAACACTTCCACCTCGCCTACTTCTTTTGAAACAACGTTACCAATCCAATTATTTGGATGGTCACCAACCGAAAGGTCATCCACCATAATGATATAATCTTCAGTGGTTGATATCAGTCTTTTTGCCAGATTTCTACCTACAAAACCACATGCACCGGAAACCAAATGAAATTTCATGCTTAAATATTAAACGATGAGTATTAATTATTAGTCTGAAGAGGAGATAATTCGAATTATTCACAAAGGTTGCAAAATTTCAATAATTTTACAATCTTTTGTAAAGGGAAACGTTCCCATTCACTTCCAATATCATGAAGGAAAAAATTAAAACACTCTTAGAATCCTCCGTATCTGTTAAGCAGGATATGGTCAATGACGATCTTCTGCACGGTGTAGTCGAAGAGGTGGCTGTAGCGTTGATCGAGGCATTCCAAAACGATAATAAGGTACTCTTGTGTGGTAATGGTGGGTCTGCTGCCGACGCACAACATATCGCGGCAGAGCTCGCAGGCAGATATTTATTGGATAGAAAACCGCTTTTTGCTGTGGCGCTTCACGATAATGTCTCTTACCTGACTGCAGTGGCAAATGATTATTCTTATGATGAGGTTTTTGCAAGAGGTATCCAGGCGAAGGGAAGAGAAGGGGATGTTTTGATCGCTATCTCGACCTCCGGTAACTCAGCTAATATTATTCGTGCATTGGAAGAAGCCAGAGCGATCAATATGGTAACCATTGGTTTTGGTGGCCAGTCAGGCGGTAAAATGGTTGGATTGTGTGACAAAATAATCAAGATTCCTTCTGATGAGACTCCGAGGATTCAGGAGGCGCACATTATGATCGGGCATATAATTTGTGAGTTGGTAGAGGAGAAGCTATTCGGTTAGCTTCATTTGTTGACAGCAATAATTGAAACACAATGTGGAAATTAAGAATATTCACCATAATGCTCTTTTTGATTGTGGCATCATGTTCAAATTCTAATAAAGACCAAGATCAAACTTCAAGTATTAATGATGATTTAACTCCAATGGAGGATGTTGACACAAGCCGTGACACCGTTTTCGTTAAGAGGAGGATGTCCGAGAATGGATTTGTAATTGATACATTATTTATTCGTGGTGGATCAAGTACGACGCAAGTCCTTGCTGGAACCACATTTTTGCCGTACTCAAACAAGATGATTGGACTTCTCAATAAAGGACTATCTCCTATCAGACTTGAAATATTGCAAGACTGTGATAAATCTGTACGTCCGGAAAACTATGTAAATTATCCAGAGTTCAGCGACATAAGAAGAGATTCAAATACTTTAACAATAGATGTAATGGTAGTGGCTAACTGCTGTCATAACTTCTTAGGTGAAGCGGAAGTTATTGGTCAGGACACATTAAATTTGGTTTATACATCATATGGAGATTTTTGTAGTTGCACTTGTTGTGTTACTTTGAGATACAAGTTTAACACAGTGATGGAGGAGAATTATCAAATACTCAAGTATGTG
This sequence comes from Bacteroidota bacterium, assembly GCA_022573915.1. Taxonomy (GTDB): domain Bacteria; phylum Bacteroidota; class Bacteroidia; order Chitinophagales; family JACZTA01; genus JACZTA01. The sequence goes on from JACZTA010000115.1 coordinate 9,747, forward strand.
ATAATTAATGGAATTAAAAGGGAAGTAGGAGAAATTCCAAATATCAATTAGGTGATGATACTACCTCACTGTAGCAACTTCAAAAGGCACTTCAAGCAAAACCGTTATGCCCCCAATGTCAATAAAATATATTTCCGATCTTAATATCGATGAATCCTGGACACTTTTTCTTGACAGGGATGGGGTGATAAATGAATTACTGCCGAATGAGTACGTAACTAAATGGGAGAAATTTGAGTTCAGGGAAGGAGCGCTGGAGGCAATTAAAAAATTATCCTCACTTTTTGGTAAGACTTTCATTGCAACCAATCAAAGAGGAATCGCCAGGAACTTAATGACTGAAGAGGATCTGGACGACATCCATTTGAAGATGTTAAAGGAAATTGAATCCAACGGTGGTAGAATCGAGAAAATCTATTATTGTCCGCATGAGATATCGGATTATTGTGATTGCAGAAAACCGCTTACCGGATTAGCTGAACAGGCTAAATATGATTACCCCGGTATTTCTTTTGAGAGTTCGGTTATGATAGGTGATAGCGCATCGGATATACAATTCGGTAAGTCATTGAACATGCGAACGATCCTGATGACTGACAACGATACGGACGCAGACATTACGGCTGATTTTCACTATTCCGACCTTAGATCAATCATAAGGGATCTGAATATCTGAGCATCTGTTTGCCGGCTCAAAAAGGAAATTCTTTCCTTTGCCGGACTTCAATTAATTTTTACCTTTGAGGCCGGTAAATTTCACAGCTACACAGTATGAAAACCTCTTCATTTAGATCCACTTTTAGAACAGATAAATGGTGGATCGAACCTCTTCTCATATTATCAGGACTTGCAGCATTTGTACTATACGCTTCCTGGGCCGGTTATCAGGGAAATTATTATTGGTGGAGTAATCATGAACATGGATTTGGGGGATATCTTTCACCATTTTATTCTCCCTTGTTGTGGATCAAGGAAGGGGTAGAGGGTGGAGCAGACATAGCTCACGCCTGGTTGGGCCCATGGCCCGGCTGGTGGCCAAATTCCATACTACTTCCGGAATCTCCCTCGCTGTTGATCCTGGTATTTCCTCTCTCTATCAGGTTTACATGCTATTATTACAGAAAGGCGTACTATCGCGCTTTTGCAGGTTCACCTCCGGCATGTGCTGTAGGTGCGATCCCGCAAAAATCCTATAAAGGTGAAACCGGGTTAATGATATTCCAAAATATTCATAGATACACCCTGTACATTGGGATCATATTTATTTTTCTCCTTTCCTACGATGCCGTTCTATCCTTCTTCAGAGGTGGTCAATTTGGGATAGGGGTTGGCAGTATGGTATTGCTGATCAATCCGATTCTTTTGGGAAGCTGGACATTTGGATGTCATGCTTTCAGACATCTGGTTGGTGGTAATTCCAATTGCATGTCTTGTAGCTTGGTAAGATATCAGACCTACAAGAAGGTATCCTGGCTGAATTCTCATCATCAATTGTTTGCCTGGTGCTCTTTGTTTTGGGTTGGTTTCAGCGATTTCTATGTAAGAATGGTTTCTATGGGTGTTTTCAACGATATAAATACTTGGTAAAATTATAATATGAAAAGATGGACATCTCGGGTATAAAAATAATTGAGCATGATGTGCTGGTTGTTGGAGCAGGTGGAGCGGGATTAAGAGCTGCCATCGAATGTTCTGCGCAAGGATTGAGTACGGGATTGATCTGTAAATCTTTGTTAGGCAAGGCACATACGGTTATGGCTGAAG
>JACZTA010000320.1 GCA_022573915.1 Bacteroidota bacterium
TAAAAAAAGAAAAGTCACATTTTAAAAATTTATTTAAAGAATCAAAAAATCCTTTTTTTGAAAATCTCGTAAAAGGCAACGAACTTGTAAAAGAAAACAAATATCAACAAGCTGAAGAAAAATTCTTAAAAGCGCTTGCAATTTATCCTTATTACACACGATCCGGCAATCCGTACCTGGGCTTGGCGCATATTTATCGTGAAGAAAGTGATAGTTCAAAGTTGCAAAGCATTCTAGAGAAGTATTTAACAGTATCAGAATTTGGCGCGAAGGAAGCAAGAGAGCTGGGCCACATATATGAATACCAGGGAAAGAATGAAAGCGCCAAATCTTACTATCTCCGCTCGATGCAGGTAGAACCGTATGATCTGAATACTCACATCCGTTTGGCCGATTTGTTCAAAGAATCGCAAAACTTTCATACTGAGGCGCAAGAACGCAAGGCTATATTGGCATTGGATCCACTTGACCGATCGAATGCATATTATCAACTTGCATTGAGTTATTATAACTTCGGCAATACACTTGATGCAAAAAGACAAGTCTTAAAATCACTGGAATCAGCGCCTGGTTATCGCGATGCGCAGAAATTGCTTCTTAAATGTGTGGATAACTTAAATGAGAATATGCAGTAACAAGATGAGGAAATTAATCCTGATCTTTTCATTACCTCTATTTTATTTCCTGCTTCCGGAACAGGCGGCTGCTCAATATGATCATGGCTTTAGATTTATCCGTATAAAATATACCGATACACCCAGTGAATGGAGTGGTCGTGGATTTGGAAGGGGGCGTGGTGGCCGTGGTGGATTCTGGAGTCATGATTACCCAACTGCTGAATATAATTTACTGGAGGCTATTGAAAGAACAACAGGTTTACGGGTCAATGACCAACCGCTCATTCTTACCTTAACAGATGAAAGAATTTTTGAATACCCGATCCTTTATTTGTGTGAACCCGGACACTGGGCCCTGGATGCTGAGGAAGCCAAGAATCTTCGAAAATATCTACATCGTGGCGGATTTATACTATTTGATGATTTTGCAGGCAGGGATTGGAATAATTTTTATTTCAATATTAAACAGGTTTTCCCGAATAAAGAGCCTGTAATGCTACAACCGGATCATGCTGTCTGGTCCATTTTTTACGATATCGATCCGATTGAAGCTGCTTCAGCAAAATGGGGATTAAGTAGATACGACGACGAATATTACGGCATCTTTGACGATAAAGGTCGGTTGATGTGCTTAATCTGCTATAACCAGGACATTGGAGATGGTTGGGAGCATCCTTTTGGCCGGCGGGTCCTGGCAGAAGCTTCAACTGTTAGCTTTCAAATGGGAATCAATTTTATTATCTACGCATTGACACATTAAAAGTACCTAAAGTGAAAGAAAACGCCTAACGTATTATAAGTTAAATCTATCTATATAAAGAAAGGGATATGATTTGGAAAATTTGGAAACAGTTCAGGAAGTCCAGGGATCTGAAACCATAACTCAGGAAGCTTTTGAAAAATTACAAGAAGGTAAAAGCAAAATATTAGATCAATTGCGCCAGGTCATCATCGGACAGGATGAAGTGATAGAGCTTGTCTTGATCGCTTTGTTTGCCGGTGGCCATTGTCTGATCACCGGGGTACCGGGATTGGCGAAAACCCTATTGGTAAAATCCTTTGGGGAAATATTGGATTTAACCTATAAACGAATTCAATTTACACCGGATTTAATGCCTGCAGATATTACCGGTATTGATGTTCTAGAAGAGGATACTTCGACCGGTAAACGGTCTATTAAGTTTGTTAAAGGTCCCATATTTGCGAATATCATTCTGGCTGATGAAATCAACCGAACACCGCCTAAAACCCAGGCTGCACTTTTGGAAGCCATGCAGGAATACCAGGTAACTGCAGGTGGTGAACTCTTTGAACTGGAACGGCCATTTTTTGTAATGGCAACTCAAAATCCCATTGAGTTGGAAGGAACATATCCACTTCCTGAAGCCCAGCTGGATCGTTTTATGTTTAATATTATCATTGATTATCTTTCGGAAGATGATGAATTGAACGTGGCTTTACAGACGACTTCTCAGGATCAGGAACAACTCAAAACCGTATTAACCGGCAAGGATGTGTTGGGTTTCCAACATATTATCAAAAAGATATTTGTTCCTAATAATGTTGCTCAATATGCTGTTAAGCTTGTGCGTAATTCCCGGCCAACCGAAAGCGAGAGACCGGAATTTGTTTCAAAATGGGTAAGTTGGGGCGCAGGGTTACGAGCCGTTCAATACTTGCTGCTTGGCGGTAAAGTTCGGGCTGTATTTCATGGGCGATATAATGTTGCCATCGAAGATATTAAAACGCTGGCAAAACCGGTTTTACGTCACAGGATCATAACAAATTTCTATGCTGAATCGGAAAATATTGATTCGGATAAAGTCATCGAGATGCTTCTTGAAGAAGTTAGCGAACCCATATCAGGATTGGATTAAATAGAAGACAAATGATTGAACAACGTGAGTTCGACATAAGTGAATTCATGGTTCGATTCTGCTCACCATGGCTTAAATTCAGCAACCTGAGCGAAGTCGAAGGCTGATAATTGTGCATATTTTCCCTAAAATTTATTATGTCGAACTTATAAAAATATAGTTAACCTGGATAATTTCATGAATCAGCTTTTAAGCTTAAAGTTTCCTAATGTCATCCCGTCGTGCAGGCTGTCGCAGAATAGGCAAAAAGCCTGGAATTGTCATCCTGAACGGAGCGAAGCGGAGTGAAGGATCTTGTTTGAAACTCGTTGTAACTCTAGTATAATCAAGTTATTAAGGGCTGTACCAACAAGATTCTTCGCTGGCGCTCAGAATGACATTTTAATGATATTGCGCATTCTGC
>JACZTA010000321.1 GCA_022573915.1 Bacteroidota bacterium
TTATACGAACAAGAAAATGAAGGTTCAGGTATAAAATACACAATTAGCGGGCAAGTAACTGATGCAGAAACAGGCGAGCCTGTAATAGGTGCGGCAGTTGTGCTGGATGGTGCCGGTGGTACGAGCACGGATATATTGGGAAAATATACACTAACGACGTTAGAAACCGGCCGGCATTCTATACTATTTTCATACCTGGCTTATGAAGTCTTGATTAAAAAGATCACGCTCGCAGAGAATGTTTTGTACAACCTCGATGTGGCGCTTACCCCTAAAATAATGGTACTGGATCCAATTGTGGTGACGGTTGGGAAATATGAACAAAAACAAAGTGAGGTGACTGTATCGATGGAGGTTATCAAGTCCCAGATGATCGACGACGTAAATCCTGGTAAAATGAGTGATGTACTCGATAAGGTACCGGGCGTTAACGTTTTAAATAATCAAATAAATATCCGGGGAGGTAGTGGTTGGAGCTACGGAGTTGGTAGTCGTGTTTTACTATTGGTCGATGATCTTCCACTTTTATCAGCAGATGCACAGGATGTAAAATGGGCTTTCTTACCAATGGAAAATGTGGATCAGATTGAGATCATCAAGGGAGCAGCGTCTGCACTTTATGGCGGTTCAGCTCTTGATGGTATCATTCATATCCGAACGGCTACTCCCGGTTCTAAACCTGTTACAAAGGCCTCGATTACCACCGGACAGTTCGATACGCCAAAGCAAGAGAGTTTCAAGCACTGGACGACTCCACCTCGAATGGGCAGGATTCAGGCCATGCATAGCAGGCGAATTAAAAGATGGGATCTTATAACGAGTGGAAATTTCTTCTTTAACCAAAGTTACAGGAAGGAAGAAGAGATCAAAGGGGGTAGATTGTTCATGCGACTTTATCGAAGGCCCAAGGATGTGTATGGATTTAAATACGGATTGAGCCTCACAGGATACATTGATACAGCAGGAAATTTTCTTTATTGGCAGGATGCAGAGAATCCTTATTTGCCCGATACTAATACTGTTTCACATTTAAGGAATAATCGTATTGCGATCGACCCATTTATTCATTATACCACCAAGAAGGATTCAAAACATTCTCTCTTGGGCAGGATTTATATCACCGATTTTCAAAACGACTCTCAGCAAGAATCGCTTGGGCAAGTATTTTACGCTGAATACCGTTATCAAAAACGATTCGAAATTATAGAAGACTATTCCGTCACCTTAACGTCTGGGTTGGTTGGAAACTACACATTCATTTACAGTCCCGGATTTTATGGAGATCACAGAGGCGAGAACATAGCGTTATTTGCACAGCTTGACCAAAAGATCAAGAAGCTTAATTTTTCCTTTGGAAGCAGGTTGGAAAGTTACAAAGTAGACACATTTAAGAGATCGGTACACCCCATTTTCAGAAGTGGAATTGCGATAGAACTGGCGAAAGCTACATTCTTAAGAGCTTCCCTGGGACAAGGCATTCGTTTTGCTTCCGTGGCCGAAAAGTTTACAGAAACAAAAGCCGGTGCTATAACTGTGTTCCCTAATCCAAATCTAAAAGAAGAAACCGGTTGGAGCAGTGAAATAGGTATTAAGCAAGGTTACAAGATCTCAAAGTTAGCCGGATTTCTGGATCTTGCCGTTTTCTGGACCGAGTATGACAACCTGATCGAATTTATTTTTGGCAACTATGATCCAAACAGTGGTGTGGAGGGTCTGGGATTCAAAGCTAAGAATGTGACCGATGCAAGAATCTATGGTTTTGAGGTGAGCACGCTCGGTGAATGGGCCATTAAAAAATCTAAACTTAGATTCCTGGCAGGTTATCATTTTATTACCCCCCTAGATCTCAAGTACACGCCGTCTCCAACGGATACCCTCGGTACCGAAAAGTTTCTCAAATACCGTCACCGGCATATGGCAAAAATTAATGCCGCATATGATCATAGATTATTCACATTTGGGATGCATTTAAATTACAACAGCTTTGTGATCAATATCGATGATATCTTTAATAGTGATGACAGAGTAAAAGGTGGCAGGGCCTATCGCGAAGAAAACCAACATGGCGATCTACTGATAGACGCATTTCTGAAATTCAAGATCCTGAGGTCTACCCATTTGAGCCTGCATGCCAAAAACATATTTAACACCGAGTATATGTTTATCCCGGGTAACATGGGCGCCCCCCGTTCCTATTCGGTTCAATTATTGTTTCGCATCTGAAACAAACGATTGCAAAGAATTGATTATTAATTAAATTTGAGGGCGCTGGAAAAATCCAGTCGTATTTTATCTTGGCAAGGAAAGATTCACTAAAAGCTAGAATGAGATATCGCTTTGAGCTATTCATGGCTAAAGGTGGTATAAGAATATTCATTAGCCTGTTGGTTGTTTTCCTCGTTCTATTCCTGGTAATTGTTTTTATCAAGTGGATACTTTTGCTTTTGAACCCGGGCTTAGACAATGTTGATTTTGCCACACATATCTGGAGAACATGGCTACAGATGACGGATCCTGGAAATATGTACCAGGACAATGATACCAAGCGGTTTTTCAAGATCTCAACGATCCTGGCCGGGGTCGCCGGCGTGGTCATCCTCTCAATGCTGATCGCCATCATTACGACAGCGCTTGAAAAAACATTATATGAATTCAGAAAAGGCAGAGGCAGAGTGTTAGAAACGGGTCATTCACTGATACTCGGTTGGAACGAACGAGTAGTGGATATCCTGCGGGAATTGGTTATTGCCAATGAGAGTGAAAAACATGCATCCGTGGTTATCCTGGCACCGGAAGATAAGGAGATGATGGATGACATGATCATCAAACGATTACCTGACACAAAAACTACACGTATCATTACAAGTTCGGGCGATCCATCCAATATCAACGAGTT
>JACZTA010000116.1 GCA_022573915.1 Bacteroidota bacterium
TGTGTAGCCCGTCTTGATAGCACCCCAAGTACGTGGACAGAAACTTCTACAATAATTAATAACGGCGATGTATCGATAGCCGCCGGCTTATGCAACGGGGCGCCGGGTGAGTTCTGGGCAGCTGAATGGTATTTTGCCGGAGAGGTTTCAGATATCATTTTATTAAAGGGAACGTGGAACAATTCCACTAATGATATAGACTGGGTTGAAGAAACTGTTTTAACCGTGCCTTATGATTTTGGGTTAGGCAGCTCCGTCGGAACATCATTGAATATGGCCTTTGACAAAACGGGACAGCTAGGTTACGTCGCGTTTTTAGGCGATATATGCGATGATGCGACGTTTCAATATTCTCCTGTTTTCTTTAAAACTATAGATGGCGGAATAAATTGGGAAGGCCCTATTGAATTGGATCTTGGGAAGTTTGCAAATGTTGTGGCAGTAGTGGATACACCTACAACTGCTTTTGAAGCGGACCTCGTTGTTGATTATAAAGGAGACCCGCATTTGGGAGTAGTGATTGGAGGAGCTACTGCACAAGACTATACTATAAATACTGTTAATTTGGCTATGTTCGATTTCACCTATTCAAGTGATGATTCGGCGTGGATAGCGATTAAATTAGATACGGTTGGTGTATTGAGATCGGATGTGATTGTTGGTGCTAATGGTATTGGACATGATAATAGACCCGTCGGAGTCGTGGATTCTTCCGGAGAGAAAGTGTTCTTCTTTTGGGCGGATGCTGACAACGGAAGTGTCCCTTATCGCGATTTGATGGGCGCCGGCATTGATGTAAAGAACAGGATCGTTACCAATCCGGTTAACTTTACTAAAGGGGATGCAACCTGGGGAGGGAAGGCTTTTTTTCACACGGCTGCCGCCACGTCTTTGTACGCAGGTACAACACATACAATTCCTGTGGTAGTCACAGTTGCGGGAAGTGCATTTGATCAGCCTGCATATTTTCATTATTTATCGGATATTACCTTCGATGATTCGGATTTTAGTGTTGCATGGGATACTTCACAAGCTGTTACAACAACTATCTCTGCAGCGTTTACGATGATCCTGAACGCGAATAGACTCGTACAGTTCCTCGATAATACTGCGGGTGCTACCAGCTGGAAGTGGGATTTCGGTGATGCCACTTTCTCCCCCATAGCAAACCCCTCACATACTTATCTTAATAGTGGTACATACACAGTTTGCCTGACTGTAGGTAGCTGCGCAAGCTTCGATAATGATTCAACTTGTCAGGACATTACCGTAACTGGTATTAATGATCCGGATCTCAATAATCACGTTAACTTGTTTCCAAATCCGAGTACTGGTGAGTTCTTTATTCAGCTAAACTTGTTAAACATGGATAAAGTGGATCTCGTAGTGTATAATGCACATGGTTTACTTATTTCTGCAAATGAGGATATTCAGATTGCTTTAGGTGATATGGTGAAACTTGACTTGACAGATCAAGCCAATGGAATTTATTTTGTACAGATATCTGGTGAGTTTGGTATTATTACACAAAAACTATCGATTACCAGATAATTCCTTTTAGATACATTATTTAGTAAAAGCCTCCTGAAATTCAGGGGGCTTTTTTTTATTGTCGGAACGGGGTTATAAAATCTGACATATGTCGTTTTTAAAAACTGCCCCGTTCTTCAGGATCCTGATTCCATTCTTATCCGGAGTCATTATCGTTGTTTGTTTCAAGCTAAACACTCAGCTAAATCCAACAGTGTTACTAGTTGGCCTGACCGGCTTTATTTTTTGCTGCCTGAACCGAAGTATTGCAAGATCTTATCGTTTCAGACTGGTACTCGGCATTTCAATTAACTTCTTACTCTTTGGATTTGGTTATCATTTTGGCTGCGCTGTGCTTCTAAAGGATAAGGCACATTCTGTGCAGGTTGGTGCATCACACCCCGATAAGGAAGTGATAGCTCTCAGGTTGATTACTCCCCCAGCATCAACCTCAAAGACCTATAAGTTTATCGCAGAAATGTATGCAACCGAAGGAGAGCAAGCCAGACAGAAGATAATGATCTATATCTTGAAGAATGGATCATCAGCATTATTGGGATACGGAGATGTAATAGTTGCGAGACTGCGCCCGGAGTTTATTGCTCCACCCATGAATCCGCATGAATTCAATTACAAGCAATATCTGGCGAATAGAGGTATTCTCTTCTCTTCATTTATCGATTCATCAGATTGGATATCCGCCAAAATCAGCAGGGTTAATCCAATAAGGCAAAAAGGTTATCAATTAAGAGCCAATTTAATCGATGTATTAAATGAAAGGCTGCATAATACCGAGTCTGTATCAATTGCGTCGGCCATCATCCTGGGATACAAAAATGAATTGGGTCATGAACTCAAACAAGCGTATGCTGCTTCCGGCGCCATGCACATATTGGCTGTGTCGGGTTTACATGTCGGGTTGATTTACGTGATCTTCTCACACATACTTTCGTTTTTGCACAAGATCAGATATGGAAAATTCATCAAGGCTTTGTTAATGCTTTTTGTGGTCTGGTCGTTTGCGGTCATTACCGGGTTATCCCCGTCTGTAGAAAGAGCTTCCATCATGCTTAGCTTCATAATTGCGGGACAAGCATTTTACAAGAATATCAGTATTTACAATTCGCTTGCAGCATCTGCTTTCTTCCTGATCCTGACGAACCCACTGATCATCACTTATGTAGGTTTTCAATTATCCTACCTGGCCGTCTTTGGAATCATTTTATTGCAACCAAAGATCAATTCACTCTTTTATTTTAAGAACAGGCTTCTGACCAGTATATGGGCATTATGTTCTGTTTCCATCGCTGCTCAACTGGCCACGGCTCCTTTGGGTTTGTTCTATTTTCATCAGTTTCCTGTATACTTTCTGCTCACCAATCTTTTTGCTATTCCTGCCGCCACGATCATTCTCTACCTTGGAATCTTACTTTTTAGTATCAACACCGTTGAGTGGCTAGCCAATATATGTGGCCTCGTATTAAATAAAGTCATACTGGTTCTAAATGGACTTATTTACCACCTCAACTCACTTCCCTTTGCTGTGGTAAATGAAATACATATATCAACCTTGCAAATGATGCTCGTCTATATGATTTTGTTCCTATTCTTCAGCTTTTTCATGCTCAGACATGTCTCGTATTTGTACACAGGATTGATCGCGCTTATCGCCCTTCTATTACTACAGATCATCGAAACGGTTGGTATGTTCGAGCGCAAACAAATGATCATCTATAGCATTGTCAACAAGGGAGCAGTAGAATTTGTAAATGGTAGTCATTCCACTCTACTGTTTGATACCGGTTTACTAAAGGATGAAAGAAAAATGGCATACCATATCTACCCGAATTGGTGGGCGAATAATATGCATACGCATTTACTGATGAATTACAACAAAAACAATATGACCTCTCGCTTGAGGTTCCTTAATTTAAACACCAGAACAATTTTAATTGTTGACGGTTCTTTTGAACAAATTAAGAACTCCGGCAGATTTCATCTGGACTATCTGATATTAACCGGAAATCCAAAAGTTTCCCTTGAGACAATACTCATCGTATTCACACCTAAACTGGTGATATTCGACAGTTCAAATTCAATAAAAAGGATTAAGCAATGGAAAGAAGCATGTTTAGAAAGTGGTATAAACTACCATGATACGAGAATACAGGGAGCGATCATAGTTGATCTCAATCACTGATCAGCAATTTACCGGTTCTAACTACACCTTTGTTATCAAGAGTTCGATAAAGGTACATCCGTGCATGAACCCACGCAGATTCTATAATGTATTCACCTTTATTAAGGCCCTGAGCATAAACTACCCTTTTTCCCGTGAGATCAAATATCTCCACCACGCTAAAATATCTACCGGGGTTTCGAAGTGTTAAGGCGATGTCATTATTGGGTAAATAGCATACCATTAGCTTGCTCTTTTCATTTGTATTTATTGACTTATCGTCTAGTGACAGATTAATATTACAATCAAAAAGCAATCTTATATAATCAACATCTGTTTTTAATGATGAAAAGCTTGGACAAGGATACGTCACTTCAGAGTTGTTAACAACTGCGACATATATGATCTTTTTAATACCTCCCGCCTCAAATTTAAACGGACCAGTAGTGATAAGTGCTTGGTAATCCGTTATGGGAATTGATGATGAACACATAGTTCGAGCTGCGGGATCGGTTGGTTCACCCGGGAATAAAAATTTAGTCACTCTTTGTATTCCCAGAGTTGAATCGAAATACGTAATGTGACTACCATCTATATGCCGGGCATTCATAAGGTTATAGAAATGAGGAGCTGTTTCCGGGCCTCCAAAGCCGTACGTGTAAACGACAAAGGATGACATTTTCAGTCTTTTTCCGGTTTGATCCTTCAATCCACAAACGATTGCAACTGCTGCCATGGGAGGATTTGTTACAAAACCTTTCCAACCACACCCGTCATCGTACAGATCTCCATTATAGAAGATACCCATGTTCCTCGTGGTATCACAGCCGATGAAATCATCCTGGTAGCAACCAATTTGGGGACTCACCCAATGCGACACAAATGTACTGTCCAAATTATAGTTCGACCTGTTGATCAGTTTGTATTGATAAAAAGTGGTTCGCTTTTCTAAATCTGATCCGTTGCACGCAAACGCCATTACATGAAATTCCATGCCAAAATCTGCCCCATCCCCAGCGTTATATACCCACCAGACCGCCTGATCACCTCTTATGTTTGGATAATCTCCCCCATAAGGATCGTATTTTCCATCACCATTTACATCAATATATGGGGCAAATTCCCGTCCGGGAAATCTTGCTAAAATTGGGTTGTTTGGATTGTCCTTGCCGGGCCAGTCCAGTAATATTTTGGGTATTTGGGTAGTAAATTGTTTTGCCTTAAAGGAGTCAATAGTAGATCTATTAATTTTCCACATCTGATCCCAGTCTTCACAAATACTGTGAAAAGAAAGTCCATTTTGATTTATAGGACCTGACCAGTGTTCGTTGATCCAAGTTTGCGAAATCACGTATAGCTGATTAGAGGAGGTTATACCTCCAACCCAAATAGCGCCGCCATTGAAAATATGCGTACCCGAATCCTTAGGAAATTCAAATCTTGAGTCATATGATTGATCAATCCAAAGAGTTCCCCCATTATTAAGTCGCACTCTCACATCATTTATATCAAGATCCATATGAGATACAGCGGGTTTGCAGGGAAATCCCATAGTCGAGACAGAAACTGTCAATAACTGAACGACTATAATAAGTTGTACTAATCTTCTTTTCATAGGTCAATGATTTACAATCATGACTTTACCTGTTCGAATATCCCCCCGGATATCTATTGCTTTATAAATAAATATGCCGGAATAATAGGCATTGGTATTCAAGGTGATCGTGTTGGAATTCATTTCCTGCTCCTTGATGATCGCTCTTCCGGATACATCAAAAAGTTCAAATTCCTGAAAGGCATTTCCTTCATCGGTAAGTTTGAGAAGGAGCAGATTATTTACGGGATCATTTACAATTACTAATCCTGTTTCAGTATAGGCAAATGAGTTTTGATCTACACCCGAATAGAAATAGCAATTGAATGCACTTTTAATTTTATCCACATCCGATTGAATGCCTGAAAAGCTCGGACATGGATATACACCGGTGGGTTTATTCCATACGATCGCGTAAGTGATCTTTTTACTGTCACCCGGTGAAAAAGTTACATGCCCACTGGACAATAGAAATCTTGTATCACTGGGAGCATTATTAAGGGAGCACTCGCTCCAACCGGTCGTGTCCTTTGGGTCTGAGGGGAAAAAGTAATTAACATTCTTACTTCCACCATAACCATTTCCACCGTCCGTTAAATGGGTGTTATCCTTCCATATACTCTTCATATAGTTAAAATACTCCGTGGGCTTTACCGGATTACCTTGGGTTGTAAAATCGTTCCGGTAAGTCATAAATGAAGACATTCCCATGTGCTTTCCGCTGTTGTCTCTCATGCCACAAACAATTGAAATTGCCAATATGGGCGGGTCAGATCCATAACCGTTTGAACCACATTGCTGATCAAAGGCATCGCCGTTATAAACTATGGCCATATCTCTGGTTGTATCGCATCCAATATAATCGTCCTGATGGCATCCCAGGTCAGCATCAAACCAATGCGAAACATACATTTCATCCAGTCCAACTGTGGATCTGTTAATGAAATTGTATTGATAAAATGTTGTGCGATTATCGACCTGGTTGCCCTGGTAGGCAAATGCCATCGCATGCACTTCGACACCAATTGCCATTCCGTTTGTTTCGGTGTGCTGGTTACCTGCGTCGTTAAATATCCACCAGATAGCCTGATCACCTAAAATCTTAGGATAATCCCCATCCTTAGCATCATATTTTCCATCCTGGTTGTAATCATTAAAAGGGGCGTACTCGTTTCCCGCAAAATTTGAGAGCAGGGAATTATTTGGATTATCCTTCGCAGGCCATTCCAAAATTGATTTTGGAATTGATCCGAACAGACCCAGTTTAAATGAATCGATGGTAGTCTTGTTAATTTTCCACATTTGATCCCAATCGATGCAGGTCTGCATATCAGTATTTGCATTCTTGTCAAGGGGGCCGGCGAAATAATCGTTTCCGGACTGCCGGTAAGTTTGTGCTGCAATTTTTAATTGCCCGCTGTTGTCAACACCTCCAATCCAAATGGCGCTGGCAAATAATGGATGTTTACCGGAATTTATTGGTACTTCATATGCCGCCCACCCGATAAGATCCCAGAAAAGATCTCCACCATTATTCAGCCTTGCACGAATGTTATTTATGTCCAAATCGGTATGAGCTGTTGTCGGATAGCAGTTGTTTTGAGACATCGTAGTTCCCGAATAAATTAGAATTGGCAAACAAAACAGTAGTGTAATTGTTTTAAGCATAATCCGCATCTTTAAACATGTTTGGTAATTCTTACATCCTTACAACCTTCTTGTAAACAGATTTTTCATCATATTGTATATAGAGAATATAAATACCTTTAAGAATTGCTGATACGTCTAAGATCTCGTTCCCTGTTATATTATGCCTGAACCAAATTTTTCTTCCACAAATATCCACCAACGACATTTCACTAACGATTATCTCTTCAGGAATATTAATATTCAATTGGCTCAATACCGGATTAGGATATATTTCAAAATCTAATGGTTCAATTGGTTTATTATCACAAAAATATTTATCCAGAGAGATGCCTGAGCTGTCATTGGTTAGTCTGAAACAGACTGACTCTGTTGGCTCGTAAAATGTGCAAAAAGGATACTCATAGGTATTGGATTCCGAAAAACGAAGCTTCAAGATATAGTTTGTATGTAATAACTTCTTGAATTTTATTGTGTCATAAAGCGTATCCATCATCATGAAAGCTGACCTGCACAAAGAAATATCAACGATAATTGAATCCGCAATAAACCTGATCGTTGTTTTATTTTTATATGAAATACAAGTAGGAATATATATTGAACTTGTTAATGTTACGCTATCAAACTCAACATTAGTTTCAAGAAATCCTACATTTAAAAACCTGCGAGCTCCGGTGCCATATGTATCGAGACTTAAAAGCAATAAGAGAATATAAATTAGTAGGCGATTCATAGACTGAAATCTTGCAGCTAACATACCCCCAACTGTATATTAATACAAACGGTAATTTATATTCGGTGAGAGAAGAAGTGGATTAGGTGGCAACCGATTAATATTCGGTAAAAAAAAAGGCCCGCAAAACAGCGGACCTTTAAGAATAAGGTTTAATTAAGCCTATCTGAGTTTAGTCACTTTCTGGGTGTATGTCTGTTTACCAGAACTAACCCTTACAAAATATAGACCAACGGGTAATTTGCTCATGTCAATGTTAAATTTATCGGATCCTGCTTTTACCTCACCCATTTGATAAACCAATTCACCCTTCAGATCATAGATTGAAGCAATCAAATCACGACTATTTCTAAACCTGGTTTCGATGAATAATTGATCATTTACAAGACTTGGATAAATATTAATCGAAGCGGCCAAGGGCAGCTCAATAATACTGGTTCCGGTATCTACAACTGTGACATTAAAACAAAAGCTATCACTACTGCATATATTGGCTATGCTCAGGCATACCTTGAAGTTCCCGAATGTTGAAAAGCTATACGTTGGGTTTTGTTGCGTGGATGTACCACCGTCACTGAAATCCCAGAACCAGGTATCGGCAAATAAGGAGGAATCGGTGAAAGTAATATCAAAACCACTGCCTTGCGAATAACCAAAATTAGCTATAGGATACAGGCAGTTACCGGGGACCAGAATACTATCATAAATATTTCTCACAGTATCCATTGCTAACTGTAAAGAAGAAAAACCGGGACAAGGATAAACTCCGGAGGGCCTTACCCAGGTTACTGCTATTACAAGGTTGTTCACAGCTCCCGGCAATAGCGTAAACGGTCCTGCAGACATAACAAACCGCCTGTCGCCCGCAAGGTTGCTTTGACTGCATTCTGACCATCCGGAAGCATTCTTAGGTTCGTCGGGGAACATATATGGGTATGGAGTACCACCGGAAGAAAGATATCCTGTGCCACCAAAGGTAAAAGGCCTGTTGTCCTTCCATGTACCTGTCAGATAGTTGTAATAATGATGCGCACTATCCGGATTGCCTTGGACCGTAGCGTCATTATTATAATAAGTAAATACAGCCATTCTGATTTCATTACCCATTGTGTCTTTTGGGCCTTCAAAGAACGAAACTCCTAAAAGCGGAGGATCGCTGCCATACCCAATTACTCCCCCTATGCAACTAACATCATCATCAGCATCTCCGTTATAGCAAATACCCATATTCCTGGAGGTATCACAACCCACATAATCATCCGTGTGACAACCAAGATCAGCATCGATCCACTGTCCAAAAAATGTACTGTCCAATGTATTGGAGCCTCTATTGATCAAAAGATAACTATAGAAGGTCACATCATTTAGAATATTATTCGTTTTAGCCGCAAACGCTTGTGCATGTATCTCCATACCAATTTCCTGGCCTTTAGAAGAAGTATGCGCATTCCCGGCGTCATTGAAGATCCACCAAATAGCTTGGTCGCCCAATACATCTGGATAATCACCCATAGTTGGATCGTACAGTCCGTCATTATCTTGATCAAAAAATGGGGCAAAATTATAGGTCGGAAAATTGTTTACAATAGTATTATTTGGATTTCCTTTTGCAGGCCAGTCATTGATCGAATTTGGAATAGGATCATCAATCGTAGCATTATCGTTATAATCAGCAATATGAGCAAGAATATCTGTGCGCATCACGCCCCAATGTTGGTCCCAATCCGTGCAAGTGTTTTGATTGGTTTGTCCCGTCGCATCCAGCGGGCCCGGCCAGAAATCATAACCACTCATGGACCTGTAAGTCATGGCTGCGATCTTTAAATTGTTTCCGGCATCAAATCCACCGATCCATAAAGCACCGGTGAAAATAGAATGGATTCCACTACCTGCCGGAATTTCATACTTAGCTGAATCTAGATCCCAAAACATATCACCCCCATTCTGCATTTTCGTTCTAACATTGTTGATCGTCAAATCCATGTCGGATGAAGGTGGCAGGCAATTCATTTTTGCACTTTCTGAAGCCGAAGCTCCTTTGCCCTTTACGATCTCTCCAGAACTATTCTTGTTAGCAGCTGACTGAACATTCAAAGCTAAAAAGAGCGCAGTAATTACCAGGATCGGAATGGTAAATTTTTTCATTTTTATAGTGGGTTTATTAAAAAAAAATAGAGTTAAAAATCAAACAAATATACAATTTTTTGAACTTAAAAAATATTGTCCTAATTAATTTTTATTTTGCAATATAATAGTATCAGGCACTTTATGGCATTTAATTATATCACCTTCCAGACTGAAGACAGGCTTGCCTTCATCACCCTAAACCGGCCCGATAAGCGTAATGCTCTCAACTTTGACTTCATAACCGAGTTAAAGGAAGCCATGACCAGGGCTGAGAATGACAATCAAGCCAAGATCATCATACTTAAAGCTGAAGGTGAAGCGTTCAGCGCAGGTGCAGATCTTGAGTACTTGAAGAAACTTCAGGAAAACTCTTACGAAGAAAACCTCATGGATTCTACTCATATGATGGAGCTTTTCAAACTGATTTACACACATCCCAAGCTAGTGATTGCTCAGGTTGAGGGCCCGGCTATAGCGGGAGGCTGTGGATTGGCAACAGTATGTGATCTTAGCTTCGCTACCCCCGATTCGGTTTTTGGTTATTCGGAGGTGAAAATTGGATTTATCCCGGCCATTGTCATGATCTTTTTGATTCGCAAGATAGGAGAAGCCAAAGCCAAAGAAATGCTTTTGACAGGAAAAATTGTAAAAGCAGAAGAAGCAAAAGCGTTGGGTATGATCAACTTTGTTGAAAAGAGTTCAACCATCAATGCTGCAGTGATTCAATATGCGCAGGATCTCTGCGAAACTGCATCGTCAGAATCGTTGGCGAGAACTAAAAAAATGATAGCCGAGGTGCAAAATAAAACCATCATCGACGCGCTCGAATATGCCACAGTTATGAATGCAAAAGCGCGGGACACCAAGGACTGTAAAAAAGGAATTGAAGCCTTTTTAAACAAAGAGGACTTAAAATGGTAAGCAGTTTAGGAATGATCAGATATCTGTAATCCGGGTTGTTTTATCACGTAAGAGATGATCTGCTATCACCAGCGCCGCCATTGCCTCTACTATTGGAACAGCTCTAGGAACAACACACACGTCGTGCCGGCCTTTGCCTTTAAGCAATACCTCATTACCAGCTTTGTCAACACTTTTCTGGTCCTTCATAATAGTTGAAACGGGCTTAAAAGCAACATTGAAGTAAATGTCCATGCCATTGCTGATTCCACCCTGGATGCCTCCTGAATTATTAGTTTCCGTAACAATGCGGTCACCCTCCTTCACAAAAATATCGTTATGCTCTGAACCCTTCATGGTTATTGCTCCAAATCCTGAACCCAATTCAAAGCCCTTGACAGTTTGTATGCTGAACATAGCCTTGGCCAGATCCGCGTTCAGACGGTCAAATACCGGTTCGCCCAATCCGACAGGGGTATTTCTTATCACGCAAAAGATATTGCCTCCAAGTGAATCACCATCCTTTCGAGCCGCCTTGATGGCATCAGTCATAGCGTCTGATTTTGACTCAACCGGACAGCGGACGATGCTATCTTCTGCTTTAGCAATATCCAGCACCTTATAATCCTCTTCCACCTTAACGTCGCCTATC